>JAPOON010000443.1 GCA_026713405.1 Gammaproteobacteria bacterium | reverse complement strand
GAATGCCGGGGCGCGGCTTCGAGGCGAAGGCGGCGGCATTGGCAAAGTCGTTCCTGAGCGTTGGCTCGACCGGGGTGCCGGGACATCTCAGGTAATAGTTGCAGGAGGAGTTCGCCGGCAACGTCTGCCCGATTCCCATCACGGTGACGAAGCGCACGCCGCTGCGCTCGAGGTAGGAGACCACCTCTTCGAAAGGCAGCGCCGGCCCGCCGAAGGGTCGGAAATGCAGGTGCGCATCGACCACGGCGGTCTGCGATTGACGATCACGGTCGTAGCAAAGGGTGCTCTCTTCAACAAACGCGTCAAGCGTCAAGTGCGATGCACACCCTCCCAGGACGAAAAGCGCGATCGAAAGGAACGGGATAACGAAAGCGGGTAAGCGCATCTGGTGTCCTGACCTTCCGGTTCCCCGGCAATCCCGCAATCATCTTGCTCCCCGACCCGATGTCAAGCGACGCGCCCTCTCCCCACGTTCAGATTTGCAGCGCGTCGGGGGACTGATTACAGTGCGACACCTTCGGCAAGCAAGATTCCTGCACGCTGAACTGGAGGAGGAGAATCCATGCGTAAAGTTTCAGCACTGCTGTGTGCGTTTCTGTTGTCGGCCGGCGGTTTCAGCATCGCGTCGGCCGAGGACGCGTCGAGCGACATGGTGCTCGAAGAGATCGTCGTCACCGCCCAGAAGCGCGAACAGAGCATTCAGGACGTACCCATCGCCATCACCGCGATGGACGGCAACCTGCTCGAGAACAACGGCGCCAACAACCTCACGGACCTGCACGGCATTGCGCCCAACGTGGTGCTCACCGAGATCGGGCTGATTCCCAACATCGGCAAGGTCGCCATACGCGGCATCGCCTTTCTCGACCCGGACCCGAACGCCGACCCCAAAACGGGCATCTCGATTGACGGGGTACCCCTGACCCGCAACGCAGGCATTCTCAACGATGCCTTCGATATCGAACGCGTGGAAATATTGCGCGGGCCCCAGGGTACCCTCTTCGGCCGCAACAACCTGGCGGGCACCATCAGCATGGTCAGCGCCCGGCCCACCGAGGACCCCGGCGGCAAGATCAAGCTCACCCTGGGTGAAAACGGGCTGCGCACGGTGCGGGCCACCGCCAATACGGGTAGCTTCGCCGACGGCAGGCTGCGCGCCAAGTTCGCCGGCGTAACCCGCGATTACGACGGCTATTACAAGAACGCCTTCACCGGCAACGATCTCGGCGAAACCTCGTCGGATGGCGCCCGGTTCACCGTAGCCTTCGAAAACGACCGATTCGATGCAACCCTGATCGCCGACTGGGCGGAAGAAAACGTCATCGGTCCAGGCATCACCAACCACATACTCGACCCGGACGGCACCGGGTTCGACGGGGACAAATACACCGTCAATCAGAACCTGGACGGATTCTCGGACCTGGAGAACTGGGGCGTCACGCTGGAATCGAATCTCGAGACGGATATCGGGACCTTCACCCTGGTCGCCTCCACCCGTGATCTCGAGTACTTCACCTTCGGCGACTTCGACGGCAAGTTCGGCCCGATGCCGTTCCCACCCATTCAGTTCCACCTGGGACGCGAAACGACACACGACCAGCAGACTTTCGAACTGCGGTTTGCCGATTCTCACAGCGACACTCTCGACTACGTCCTGGGCGTGTTCTACCTCGAGGAAGACTACGTAACCCGAATCCACTCCAACAATTTCACGACGTCCCTGGCCCAGGCCCGCAACACGGCCAGGAACTCTCAAAGGGCAACAAGCCTCGCGTTCTTCGGGCAATCCGATGTGCACATCAGCGACCGGCTGTCCCTGGTGCTCGGCGGCCGCATCACCATGGATGACAAGAAATTCTCCCAGCACCGCCTGTTCCCGCCGCCCAGGATATTGCTTGAGCCCGAGGCGGATTGGGACGAGTTCACGTGGAAGGCCGGCGCGCAATACGCGTTCAATGACGACGTGATGGGATACGCCACCGTTTCCACGGGCTACAAGGGCGGGGGTTTCAACGCCAGGGCCAGCGTGCCGCAGAACGTGGGCCCCTACGGTTCGGAGACGGTCACCAGTTACGAGGCCGGGCTGAAGGGCGACTTCCTCGACAGCCGGATGCGCATCAACGCCGCGGCCTTCTTTTCGGACTACACCGATATCGTCGGCATCGTGCGCCGGCCCAACGGACAGCCCCGGGGCAGCGAGGCGATCCAGGAAACGCTCGGCGATGCCGAGATCTTCGGTATCGAACTCGAGACCACGCTACTCGTCAATGAATATCTCTCGTTGAACTTCAACGCGGGTTACCTCGACCCCAAGTGGACGGACTTCTACGTCGACCTGAACAACAATGGCGTCAAGACAGACAACACCCACCTCGACCTGCCAAACGCACCCAAGTGGACACTGTACGGGAGTATCGATTACCGGCTGCCCGTGGCGGACGGGGCCGTGCACGTGCACGGCGATGCCCGCTACATGTCGCGCAACGTCATGCTCGAACAGGTTGACCTGCCCGTATACCACCGCCAGGCCCGAACCATCTTCAATGCGTTCGTGGCTTTTTCACCGGACAACGACCGCTACCGCATATCGGTATACGGCAAGAACCTGTCCGACGAAAACATTCGCGTCGGCGCCCTGAACGTGGTCTGGATTCAGACGTTCTTCCATCCGCCGCGTGAGTTCGGCGTTGAAGCCCAGGTGAACTTCTGACAGGTTCACCACTTAAAACTATTTATAATTCAGTTAGATAGATCCTATCTTCAAGAACTGACAGTAAGGCATCCAGGCTGAGATTTTCCGTCGTGTGGCCGAACAGGTAACGGTCGGGCCGCACGACGGCAACGTCTGACGTTGAGAAAACGCGGTCGAGATTGCCGCGCACGACGTCGAGGCCTTCCACCGTCGTCGCGGTGATGCCCAGCCTGTCGACCAGCGCACGGCTTGCCGCATTCATTTTCAGGCCCGCCGCGGTTTTCGCCACGATGGCGAAGCCCTTGCCGAGCCGCTCGTCGAGCGGAAACGCGTGCTCGTTCGCATCTCGAACCGTCGGTTGGGAGAATGGATAACCCGTGTAACCGGCCGCTTCCACCTGTTCGTGCAGGATCGCGCCGTCGCGCAGGGGCGGCGCCTGGCGGCCCTGTCCGTAGCCGGCGCTGCGCATGTCCGGCGGCGACTCCGGGGGCGGGTCGCCGCTGCGTTCAGCCGCCTCCACGGCAGCCAGGTGCTCCATCAGCCTGCCGATAGCCACGGCCCAGTCGACCAGGTCGACCGCGTGCGCCTGCCGCTCCGCCTCATAAGTGTCCAGCAGCTCCGGGCTTGAGGTGCCGGACAGCACGAGCGGGAACTTCCAGGCCAGGTTGATGACATCGCGCATGCCGGCGTTCATCCCCTGGCCGAGGAACGGCGGCGTCTGGTGTGCGGCATCGCCGGCCAGCAGCACCCTGCCCACTTTCCAGCGCTCTGCGGACGCGGCGTGGAACCGGTAAACGGCAGAACGACGAAGCTCGTAGGTGCCCCGCGGTGTCCAGGGATCCAGCAGTTCGCAGATCTTTTCCTCGCGCAGCATCTCTTCAGCCGTCTCACCGGGGTTCAGGCGGAATTCCCAGCGGCGGTACGGGTCCTTGGTGGCGACATAGGTCGTGAGCCGCTCCGGGTCGCAAACCTGGAGGGTGGTGTTGTCCAGCATGTGACCTTCCCGGGTGGTGATGTCGACCACCAGCCAGTCCTGGTCGTAACCCAGGTCGTGCCAGCCGATGTCGAGCGCGCGCCGTATGTCGCTCGAGGCGCCGTCGCAGGCGACAAGGTAGCGCGCGGTAGCTTCGATGGCCTCTCCCGATTCACCGGTTGCGCGCAAGGCCACGGCATCGCCACGATCCTCGAACGACTCGAATTCGGCGCCGATGTGAGCCGTTACGTTCGGGTGCCCGATGGCGGCCCGTCGCAGCCAATTGTCGACCTCGGGTTGATCGAACATGGCGATGTCCCGCCAGCCGCTCGCCCCGAAACCGGTCCATTCGGCACCGAACAACCACTCCCGTTTCGAGTTCGCGAAACCGGC
The DNA here is from genome assembly GCA_026713405.1 of Gammaproteobacteria bacterium. The sequence goes on along the minus strand of JAPOON010000443.1, from coordinate 1,045 downwards.
CCTGTCGCCGGGACGCAGAGGCTGCAGAAGGGCATTGAATTCCTCCCCCCGGCCGATGCGCTGGAACGCCCGCACCACCTCACCGTCCATGGCTACGGCTCGGGGCCGTGCATAGACCTCGCGGTCACGCTCAAACGCAACGACGCTCAGGCCGGCGTGCCCGAACAGCGTGGCCGCGGCGGCGCCAACCGGCCCCATGCCGACAACGGCAATGTCGTAATTCTGCATTGGAACTCCCGCGATTGGTGAGTTGACGAGCGTCGATTACCGCGGCTGACCGGGTTGGGCCCTGCACAGCGACGAGGCATCAATTCTAACGGCTGCGCGCAGGCAGCACACAGGCGACCGCAACGGCCATGGGCAACCCGAACAGCAGGTACAACGTCGACAGGTCGACACCGGCGCCCAACAGGTATCCGGCGATAACCGGGGCGAGTACGGCGCTCATTCGACCGGCGCCGATTGCCCAGCCGGTGGCGGTGGAGCGCACCCGCGGCGGGTAGACCTCCGGAATGATCGCGTACAGCGCCACAACAGAGGCGTTGACGCCCAACCCGACGCAAACCGCAACAGGCATCAACCAGGCCGGATCGGCAATCGCCTGACTGAAAAACACCATGGCCGCACAGCCAAAAGCCATCAACAGCGCAGCGGTGACCTGCACCGTCAGTTTTGCGGTGAGTATCCCCAGGGCAAAGATCCCGGCCAGGGCACCCACTTGAATCAGCACGCCCGCCGACACGCCCTGAGAAAGATCGTATCCCGCATCCACCATGATCTTGGGTGTCCAGGTCTGGGCGAAGTAGAGCGACGACATGGTCAGGAAGAAACAGGACCAGATCAGCAGGGTCGGCGTTCGCAGGGCAGGCCCGAATAGTTCGAGGATGCGATTGCCGGACGGCGCCACCTCCGCTTGGGATGGCAACGCCGCCATGGGCGGTCTTTTCATTCTGGCCAGCAGCCGGTTGACCTTCGGCAACGTGTCGGCGCTTCGCCGAGTGAGCAGGAAATCCAGCGATTCGGGCACCCAGAGCATCACCAGGGG
>JAPOON010000442.1 GCA_026713405.1 Gammaproteobacteria bacterium | reverse complement strand
GGCGACTCTTAAAGGTGCTGGAGGCCCGCACCTCACACCCGCTCTCATCTCACAACCGAGCATTGATGTTCCCTGCGCTTTAGCGCACCGCGTCAGCGCAGCGAATCCGCTACGAGAACTTCTGGCCAAGCAACTCCGCTCAACGGCCGCGGCCGTGGCGCATGACCCGCTTGCGCCGCAGGCGCTGACGCCTGGTCAACTGGTTTCGCTTGCCGGCGTAGGGATTGGCACTGGTCCGTACTTCCACCTTCATCGGGTTGCCGACCAGGTTGAGCACCTCGCGGAAGCCGTTTTCGAGGTAGCGGACGTAACTGGCCGGCAAGGCCCCCGTCTGGTTTCCGTGCACGATGATTCGCGGCGGATGATCGCCGGCTTTGTGCACGTAACGCAGCTTGATCTGACGCCCCCGCACCGTTGGCGGCGGGTGCCTCTGCACGAGGTCCTGAAGAATGCGGTTGAGGCGCGTTGTTCCCACCTCGAAGGCACCCGCCCGGTAGACGGCCTTGACGTCGTTCAGCAAACGCCCGACGCCGGAGCCGCGCAATGCGGATATGGTATGTACCGGCGCCCAGGGCACGAACTCCAGTCGCCGCTGCAGGGTTCTCATGCGCGCTCGCCGCTGCTCGGCATCGATGCCGTCCCACTTGTTGACCGCAATGACCAGCCCGGCGCCGGCGTTGGCGCCGTGCTGCAGAACGTGCAGGTCCTGATCGACCAGGCCCTCCAGGCCATCGACCATGACGATGACCACATGCGCCCGCTCCATCGCCTGCAGGGCCTTGATGACGGAAAACTTCTCCACCGCCGCATCGACACGCCCGCGGCGCCGCACGCCTGCCGTGTCGATGAGCAGGTAACGGTCGCCGCCGCGCTCGAACGGCACTTCGATGGCGTCTCGGGTAGTGCCCGGCCGGTCGAAAACCACCTGCCGTTCTTCGCCGAGCAATCGGTTGATCAGCGTTGATTTGCCGACATTCGGGCGGCCGATCACCGCGGTGCGAATGGTTCCCGACCCGGCTTCCTCCGACTCAGCGGATTCCGGCAGGCGCGCAGCCAACCTGTCGCGCAGCGCGCCGACGCCGCGCCCATGGGCAGCGGATATCGGGCAGACTTCCTCGAAGCCCAGGCCCGCGAACTCGGATTCTGCCGTGTGCGGGTTCTGCCCATCGATCTTGTTGACCACCACCACCACGTCGCAGCCGGATTTCCGGAGGCGCCCGGCGATCTCTTCATCGCCCACCGTCAAGCCATCCCGGGCATCGACCATGAACACAACGGTATCCGCCTCGGCCACGGCCACACCGGCCTGCCGGCCGGTCAGGTCCGCCAGATCGTCCTCGCCGAGCAGACCGCCGGTGTCGACCAGCATGCAGAGCCTGCCTTCGATGACCGCACGCCCATAGCGCCGGTCGCGGGTGAGGCCCGGCACATCAGCTACGATTGCATCCCGGGTACCGGTCAGCCGGTTGAACAGCGTCGACTTGCCGACATTGGGGCGGCCGACAAGGGCAAATTGTGGGGCCACCGGTCACCTGACCTCGATCTCGACCGCCTGCAGGGACCCTGAATTGCCGAGCACGTAGAGCGTACGCCCTTCCGCAACGCTCATGGTGGAACGGATGCCCTTGCCGTCGAGCTTCTGCCGGCCCAGAAAACGGCCGTCGCTCTGCGCGAGCACGTGCAGAAAGCCGTCGTCGTCGCCCACGACCAGGTAGTTGCCGAACGCCTGGGGGCTCGACAGCTTGCGCCGGTACAGGGCTTCCTGGCGCCAGACTTCGCGGGCCGTCTGTTCGTCGATGGCGATGACGGCATCGGTTTCATCGATGACGTACACATGGCCGTAGCCGGCGGCGAGGTCGAGATGGCTGGAGTGATCGAGTTGCCAGAGCGCGTTGCCGTCGGCCCGCCGCAACGCCTTGATCTGGCCCTGGTAGGCGACCGCGTAGACCAGGGGGCCCGCCAGCAGCGGGGAGCCGTCCACGTCGACGATGCGGTCGAGTTCAGAGCGGCCTTCCGGCAGCATCCCCCGATGCTCCCAGATGGGCTCGCCGTTCTCCGTACGGATGGCGCTCACCGTGCCATTCGCGAAGCCCGCGTAGACGACACCGTTCTCGAACACCGGCGAGGCCGTCCCGCGCAGTGTTAACACCGGAACCTGGATGTCGAAGCTCCAGCGCACGCTGCCGTCGTCTTCCTCGAGCGCCAGCAGGCGGCCGTCGATGGTCTGTACGTAGACGGCATCGTCCCCGAACGCCGGACGGCAAACGACTTCGCTGCCCAGGAAGGCGCGCCAGAGTTCCCGCCCGTCCGTGGCGGACAGCGCAACCACCGTGCCGCCCGTGGTGCCCATCAGCACCATGCCGCCGCCGGCTCCGACACCGCCGCTGACGAAACTGGGGTCCGCCCGGTCGAAGAAGTTGAAACCCGTCAGGCCCGAAAACCTGCCGCCCCTGGCCACGTTGTAAGGGCTGATCTGTGAACGCCAGACGCGCTTGCCGCTGAACCGGTCCCGCGCTTCCACCACGCCATAGCCATCCGCCGCATAGACCCGGTTTGCCACCACGATGGGATTCAGCCGCAGATACTTGCGTCCAAGCCCCTTGCCGATGGAAGCCTTCCACTGCCGTTCGATGCGTACCTCCGGGACGAAGTCGACCAATTCCGCCGGCTTCATCGGGTCTGGGCCCTTGTCCTTGTCGCCAATCCACGGTACCCAGGAAAACCAGCCGCAGCCTCCCATGGCGAGAGCCAGAACGGCCAGGGCAAGGACCCTGGCAGCCCGCGTACCGGTCACGCCGCCCATCACGATTCCTCCGGTGGTGCGGTGTCGTCCACCTTGAATTCGAGAATGGGCCGTTGATTGCCCTCCGCGATCTCCGCGGCGGCCGCCACATAGGCCTCGTGAGCCAGTGCCCGTTCGCCCTGCAGCACGTGAATGTCGCCCTTCAACTCGAGCACCTGGGCGCGGAAGCCCTGGCTGGTGACCTGGGCCAGAACGGCCAGCGCCCCTTCGGCATCGTCCTGTTCCTGCAGCAGGCGCGCGAGACGAACCCGGGCAATGTCGGCGATGAGCGGGTGCGCCCCCGCATCGGCAATCTGCCGGAATATGCCGATGGCGCCTTCCAGGTCGCCCGATTCCGTCGCTTCTTTCGCCTGATGCAGCAGCACGAAGGCGGCATAAGATGTGTCGCCGTATTCGGCATCGAGCCTGGCTGCCAGTTCCGTGCGGGCAGCGCCCGTCGCCGCCAGGAAGGACTCGTACGCCTCCGAGGCCGCCTGCATTTCGTTTACCTTCGCCGAGTCATACCAGCGCCAGCCGGCGACACCGCCAACCGCCAGCACGACCGCCACGACCAGCGACGTGCCATTTTCCTGCCACCAGTTCTTCAGCCGGTCAAGCTGTTCTTCATCGGTGAGATAGTCGGCCACCTTTTACTCCTTTGCCGTTCGCCAGCCGTTCAGCCGCGCCGCCACGTCTTCAAGGTGCAATTGCTCCTGCCCTGCGTCGCCGCGCAGGTCCTTGAGCGCGACGAGACCTTCCTCGACTTCCGCCTCGCCGAACAGCAGCGCCCACCGGGCACCGCTCCGGTCTGCGCGCTTCAACTGGTTCTTCAGCTTGCCGCCGCCGGCATGCACGCGGACCCTCAACTCCGGCGCCATGCACCGCAGCCGCTGCACCGCAGCCAGGGCCGCGCCGTGCAACCCGGGTTGCAGTACGCAGCAATAAACATCCGCCGGAACCTCGGGCGAGGCGCCATGTACCACTTCATGCAACAGCAGCACCCGTTCGACACCGATCGCGAAACCCGCGGCCGGCGTGGCTTTGCCGCCCAGCAATTCGACCAGCCCGTCATAGCGCCCGCCGGCGCAGATCGCACCCTGGGCGCCCAAGCGCTCGGTCGTCCACTCGAAGACCGAGCGCGTATAGTAGTCGAGACCGCGCACCAGGCGGGGATTCTCCACGTAGTCCAAGCCCAGCTCGTCGAGCATCGCCTTGAGCCCGGCGTAGTGTTCGGCACTGGCTTCGTCCAGATAGTCTTCGAAAGCCGGGCCGTTGTCGAGAGCGCGCCTGGTCTCCTCTGACTTGCTGTCGAGAATGCGCAGGGGATTGGTGGTCAGCCGGCGCCGGCTGTCCTCGTCGAGACTCTCTTTCCTGGGTTCCAGCCAGCCGACGAGGGCTTCCCGAAACGCCGCCCGGGCGCCGGACGAGCCGATACTGTTGAGTTCGAGCCGTACTTCCCCGTCGATGCCCAGAGTTCGCCAGAGTTCGCAGCCCAACTGGATCAGTTCCGCGTCGATATCGGGCCCGGACAACCCGAACGCTTCAACGCCCACCTGGTAGAACTGGCGATAGCGGCCTTTCTGCGGCCTTTCATAGCGAAACATCGGGCCCCGGTAGAACACCCGCTGGGTCTGGTTGTACAGCAATCCGTTTTCATCGAGCGCCCTGGCGCAGCCGGCGGTACCCTCCGGCCGCAGCGCAATGACTTCGCCGTCCCGGTCGGTCAGACAGTACATCTCCTTCTCGACGATGTCGGTCGCCTCGCCCACGCCGCGGCTGAAGAGTTCCACGGCTTCGAGCATCGGCAACTGCACTTCCTGGTAGGCGAAACGGTCGAGCACGTCCACGATGGCGGTCTCGATTTGCCGCCACCGGCGTGCCTCCCCCGGCAGTACGTCGCGCATGCCCCTAACGCGCATGGGTCATTGCCCCACCACCAGTAGCGCCACGGTGTTGCGCGTGTGCGGCGCCAGGGGAACGGGCTCGCCGTTGTACGCCAGCGTCACGGCCGGCGCATAGCCAAGCCGGATCTGGAAGGGCCCGGCGCCGACCAGACGCAGGGTCTGGCGCCGCCGCATCAGGTCCTGGTAAAGGATTTCACCTTCGGTATCGAAGATTTCGACCCAGCAATCCTCCGTGAACCCGAACAGCAACTCCTCGTCACCGACCGGTGTGAGGCGGCTGAAAATGACCGGGTCGCCCGTGGCTTCGGTGACTTGCGCTCCGTCATCCGCCGGGGCAACGTTGCCTGAACCCCCGGCCTCCGCCGCCACCGCATCCGGTGCGTCACTGCCGGCCGCCGCCTCGGACGGCGGCGACGCCGGGGATGGCAAGCCGCCGGGTTCAGCCGCCAGCGGGTCGGTCGTGTCAGGGCCTCCTGTCTCTCCGGCCCCCGGTTCAACGCTGCGCGTTCCTGCTGTTGTGTCGATACCCGCTTCCACAGCGGTGGACTCGACTTCGGTGGACCCCTCCTCTTCTTCGGCAGCAGAACGCTCCGCACCGGAACCCGGCCCGGAGTCGATCGGTGATGTCAACACAGTGGCATCCTGCGGCTCAGGGCCCTGGTCAACGGGCCATAGCCAATACAGCAATACGATGAGAACCATGACCGCCAGGCCGCCAACCGTTCCCATGACTACGGCCGGCGGCAACTCGCCAATGCTCAACTCACTCAAGAAACTCAGCGGCGTCCGCCGGGGCCTTTCGTCACGCAGTTCCAGCGCGGTCGGCCGTTCCATTGCGAAAGCCTCGACCAATGGTTCCGCCTCGAGCCCCAGCAGCTTGGCGTAGTTCCGGACGAATCCCCGCAGATAGACCGCCGGGGGAAACCTCTTCCGGTCGTTGGCCTCGATCGCCTCCACCAGGCGCACCGTCAACTTGAGCCGTTGCGCAACGTCCGGAACGGAGAGGCCGGCAGCATCGCGGGCCGCCCGCAGGGCCGCCCCGGGATCCTGTGTATCGACCGTGGCCGGTTCGTCTACCGGCATGATGAGATCGCCTTGGGAAACCGCGCCCGCAGCCTTGCCGCGTGGTCCACCGACCGGAGCGTGGCGCCCTCGACGCCCGCCAGCCGCAACCCGAGGCAAAGGCTGCGCCTTGTCTCGCCGGCATCTGCGAGGAAGTCGTGGTAATAGCGCTCGGCGGCATCATAGTCGCGCCGGGAGTAGTGGATGCCGGCGAGTTCCAGGGTGCTTCTCGGCTGGCTCTCATCAAGGCCCAGCGCACGTTCGAAGGCGGCCCTTGCCGCATCGGGGCGGCCGAGCGCGAGTTCCGTCAGCCCGAGGTTCTCGTAAACCTGGGCGCGAAGGCGGTATTCCGCGTTCCGGGAAGCCCGCTGCAACGGTTGCAGGGCGTCCCGGAACCTGCCCTGACCGTAAAGAAAGGCGCCGTAGTTGTTCAATGCCTGGGGATCCGCGGGGTCCAGCTCCAGGGCGGCCCTGAAATGGTACTCGGCGAGTTCGGTTTCCTGCTCGCGCTCGAAGAGGACGCCAGCCAGAACGTGCGCCTCAACCCGCTGCGGATCGAGTTCCAGCGCACGCAGCAGAGGTTCTCGGGCCCGTGCCGGGTTTTCCTGGTCGAGGTACCCGCGAGCCAGGTCGAGATGCGCCCCGGCCCGGTCCACCATGGATGCGGGAGACCCTGACTCGGCGGTGCCACCGGCGGCGCACCCCGCCAGGCAGGCCAGTACAAGCAACAGACCGCCCGCCCGTGCGCGCCGTACGAGGAATTGCGCATTCCTCACGTCACGCCCCCTGGGCCACGCCGACGCGAGCCAGGTACCGGGCCTGGCGGCGGGTCCGGTCGGCAACCCGGCCGGTC
>JAPOON010000441.1 GCA_026713405.1 Gammaproteobacteria bacterium | reverse complement strand
GATGATGTCGGAACAAACCGGCATGTGTACCGAGACACGGCGCTGCTGGAAGACCGCAGTAACACGAACCGCCCAGCGTGCAGCAGCCGTCCCAAGATGAACGCGAACATTCTCGCGAACAGTACGCTGCCAACGTATACACCCACCGTTTTGCCGAAGTGGGCGGTCACGTTGGCATGTCGGATGCTGCATAGCTTTGCCGGTTCACAGACGAGCACAAGACGGCCGAGCTACTGAAAGGCCGAGGCATGGGGAAGGATTTGCCGGATGTCCGGGATACCGGTCAGAAAGATCGCGTCATGCTGGTGACCCGAATACGCGCAGAAGACATATTCGTTCCAGTGGTTGGGATCGGGACCGTATTTCATCAGATGATGGTGTGCGTCGCCCGTTCCGGCCAGTTTCTTCTTCGTCTCCAATCGCGCGAGTTCACGCTCCAGACAGTCGACAAAGGCGCGTTCGGGGTAGCCGCGGGTCACGTAGGGCGTATTGAACACGATATAGTGGCGGCACAGGCGGTTGGGCGGCGGCAGCACGCGCACGAACCAGATCTGCCCCTCGCTGCCGGTATAGCCGGCCGGAACCGTGCAGGAAACGGTCTCCCGCGTGCCGACCTCGCGCAGCAGAACTCGCTCTCCATCGCTGCCGCAGTGTACGTAGAAGCCCATCCGGGACTGCTGCATCCGCTCAACGGTTTCCACCAGCCAACTCGGGCAATCGAATTTGGGAGCGATGCGCAGAATGCAGCTGCCCATGGTTTCCCGGCTGCTGCCGAAGCGGACGTCGAACATCGCCCACATCGAAAAGTAGCTGACGGTCAACGGGCTCATCGGCGGTCCGGCCGGCAAGTACCGGTCCTCGGCGCCGCCGGCGACCCTGACGTAGCCCCTCGCTTCTCTCATCGTGGAAATGGATTCGGACATGAGGGAGGCAACGTTCTCCCCCACAACGTACAGGGCGTGGCAGGGGTCAAGGCCCGCGAACTTTCCGAGGGCCAGGCCGTCGCCGCCGAAGCCGGCTTCGAGCGCCATCTTCCTGCCCTCGCGCCAGCCCGTCAGCTCGACGACCTTCGACCTCTTTGACGAGACGATCTTTTTCGCGATTTTGTCGGCAACGGAACCCATGACTCGGTCTCGGCGGTATTCGTTCGTGGGCTCATGCGTCCACGCAGCGATTATACGGGCGGCTGCCATGCACCGCGATCATGGGGCTGGTCACCGAGGCCAGTGAGATCGGACAACGGACACCGCCGAGTACCTTGCTATACCATGCTGACGATGAACCGCATTCTGTGGGTCGTGCCATGCTGCCGCTGATGCGGGCCGTGCGGCGGCTGCAAATCGGCAAGGGGAGCCTGGGAGGCAGACGATGAAACCGATTCTTGCTGCGCTATTGAAGTTTGGGGGTCTGGTCCTTGCGGTCGCGGTGGGAACCGTCTTCGGCTACGCGTGGCTGTCTCGCGATTTCGTCACGCTCAGCCCCGGCTTTGTGGCGGGCGGCGACAGTCCCGAATCCGCTGAGCAGACACCCCCCGACGATGTGGCGTTCATGGTGCCGGATGCCCGCCACCGCCTGCACCGCGAGGTGCTCGATCTCCTGCGCCGGGAGTGCGGGGCACAGCTTGCGCTGCGCCAGGGGATCACCGAACCCGTCGCGGCGGCGCTCACGCAGGCGCACTGGCCGGTAGTCGAACGGACCAGCGTTAACGATGTAGTAGAGATCATCGAGACGAGCGGTATAAAGCCGGAAGACCGCTCGGCGTTGTACGAGGCATTCGGGCGATTCTG
>JAPOON010000440.1 GCA_026713405.1 Gammaproteobacteria bacterium | reverse complement strand
CACCGGCCGGAATCGCCTTGTATCCGCCGGTGCCCCAGCCGCCGCTGACGTATAGGTTGCGAACCGGCGTCGGACCCATGATGGGGGTCGTGTCCGGCGTGATATCCACGATGCCGGCCCATTGCCGCATCAACTTGAGCCGGCTGAACGCGGGGAACAACTCGATGACCGCCGCCAGGTTTTCCTCAAGCAGCGGAATGCCTCCCCGTTGCGCATAGCTGTTGTAGCCATCGGCGCCACCGCCGATGACGAGTTCACCGCGGTCGGTCTGGCTTATGTACATGTGAATCACCGGCGAGAGGACGACGGTGTCCAGGCACGGCTTCAATGGCTCGCTGACCATGGCCTGCAGCGCCATGCTGGTGATCGGCACGCGAATTCCCGCATTGGCCGCCAGCACACTCGTGTGGCCCGCCACACAGATACAGACCTTCCCGGCGGCGATGGAGCCCCGGGTGGTGGACACTCCCGTGACCCGTTCATGGTCGATATCGAATCCGGTCACTTCGCACTGCTGGACGATCGACACGCCCAGGGCGCTCGCGGCACGGGCATAGGCCCAGGCAACCGCATCGTGCCGGGAGATACCGCCGCGACGCTGAATGAATCCGCCATGCACGGGAAAGCGCGCGTCCAGGTTGATCAGCGGTACGAGCTTGCCGATTTCCGAGGGCGTCATCACCTCGGAATCGATGCCGTTGATGCGGATGGCGCTTGCCCACCGCCGCAGGGCCTCCATCTCGTGATAACTGTGCGCCAGCGTCAGGATTCCCCGTTGGCTGAGCATGACGTTGAAGTTGAGTTCGCGGCTGAGGTTCTCGTAAAGCTTGAGCGAGCGCTCGAAGAACGCCGCACTCTGCGGCCAGAAATAGTTCGAGCGCGTGACCTGGGTATTGCGGCCCGTATTGCCGCCGCCGAGCCAGCCTTTCTCCAGAACAGCGACGTTCGTGATGCCGTGGTTTTTCGCAAGATAGTAGGCGGTGGCAAGGCCATGGCCGCCGGCGCCCACGACGATGACGTCGTAGGCCCTGCCCGGTTCCGACGAACGCCAGGCCGGGGACCAGCCGCGATGGCCGCGCAGTGCCCGCCCGAGAAGCGTCGAGAACGAATAACCCCTCACCAATGCTGTTCCTTGACCTGCCGGCTGCCCCAGACCTCTTATTCGCTCAACAAGTTACCTGATGAGCCTGGTTTCCACCCGTTCACCGCTTTCTCCTGGGACTGGGTACGGGCCGGTTGCTCTCGCGGCCGAACCGTTCCGCTAATCTGTGACGCAACCGGCCGGGCTGACCTCAATGGTCTCGCGCAACCAGACGTCACCGGCCAAACGAATCCCGGCCTCGAGTTGAGGTCGAGGCCGGGACTTGCGTTCCATACTACGTCGTATCACCCATCGGAGTGCAGTCCATGAAGCGATTGATCCACCTGCCCGCACTGGCGCTGCTGTTCGCCGTCTCGGCGTCGCCAGTTGCGGCCGAATCGGGCCAGGCCATTGCCCATGATGGCTCTTCGATCTATTTCGAAGTGCACGGCAGCGGGGATCGGTTCCTGTTCCTCGGGCCGGGCACTGCAGCGCCCCGGGTCATGCCGGCTGCTCCCGGGCTGCCGCCACCGAGTACGGAGTTGTCCGAAATGCTGGCCCTGTT
>JAPOON010000439.1 GCA_026713405.1 Gammaproteobacteria bacterium | reverse complement strand
TCCCAGCCCCAAAGGTGTTGAAGCAGATTGAAAACAGTAATGTCTTGCAGTTATTAACCGGCACCTCGCCGGGGCGGCGGCGCAAGCCGCACCAGGTCGACCAGCCTCTCGGCCAGATTGAGTTGACCATCCTGGACCAGGCGCAGGATCGCTACGGCAGTGATGGGCATTGAAAGACTTGCCACGCGAAACACGGACAACGGTTCAACGATTATGTCTTCCACATCGTTGCTGTAGGTATAGCCTCAAGCCAGCACCAGCTTGCTGTCGCGCGTGACGGCGAGCGAGGCTCCCGGAATGCTGCGTTCCCGCATGAAGGACTGCAGGGTAGAGTCGAAGCCTGCCAGCTCCGGAAAAGCGTGCCCGGTTGTGACCCAGTCCCGTTCCGTCGCAGTAGCGACATTCGGAGAGGACGCACGAGCATCCGACGAAATCAAGATTGGCGCCGCAGCCAAGCTCAGAAATCGGCGTCTGTTGATCCGGTCCGCCATTTCGGTGGCACCATCTGACGTGGAGTGTGTTTCCTCCCCCTACTCCCTCCCGGGACTACGACGCACTTCCCGGGGAATGTCGATCTGTGCAGTCTTCGGTTGCCATTTGCTCCTACTGCTGCCCTTCGTTGACCACGGCGCGCGCCACATGCCGCATGGTCTGCGAAACGACCGAGGAAAGCCCCGACGTTTCGGCCGCGAACTCGCTTCCCAACCGGGGTCGAGCTGTCAAGACTTCCCTTTGGTCGGTGGCACGCGTTACGCGCTCGGAAACCGCCATCCGATACGCTAGTCGTTCCTCCCGGTCGCTGCCGCCGACCAGGAACAGCACGCACTCCTGGCCGGGCACCAACCCGGTCGTCAAGGACAGGAAGTGCTCTCCGGAGAACGACCGCGCATGAATCGTGAAGTCCTCGCCCGCACTCCGACAGGACACCGTCGCCGCCATCAAGGCCCTGGCCCTGTTGTAGTACATGTAGAGCCCGAACTCATCAGACCCTTCAGATCCCGGCGCGACGTCCAGGTCCCAGTACAAGGGACCATAGGTATACAGCCCCTTATCCGCGTCCCAGACCGGCTCGATCCAATCGGCGATAGTCTGCGCCTCCGCCGTCGCGCTATATGACAAGACCACAACGAACAAACCGACCAGGCTGCGACGCACCGCGTTGTCCCGAGACCGCACCCTAGTCTCTCCCACCGTTCGCCCTGGCCCGCACCATGCGCCGCAGGTTCCGGGATACGGTCTGGGCAACCGAAGTCATCCCGCCATTGAGACCGCTGCCGGTAGCGGAGTTCGAGCTTTCCACCAGAGAATTTGAGCGCGCAACGCGCTCGGAAACCGCCATCCGATACGACAGTACTTCGTCCCGGTCGCTGGCGCCGCGGAGAAGCAGATAGCAATCCTCGCCGGTAATCAACCCGGTTGTCAGGGACAGAAAATGCTCTGCGGAAAACGACAGCGCATGGGTCTCCAGTTTCGCCAGCGCGTCTTCCCGGCAGAACACCGTCATCGCCATCGCCGCTGCTCGCTTGTTGTAGTACAGGTTCACGCTGAGTTCGTCCGACCGCGCCGAGCTGGGCGCGACCTGCAGGCGCCAATACAGGCTGTTGTCGTAGCCGTAGGTATACAGCTCCAGGTCGGGATCCCAGACTGGCTCGATCCGTCCGGTGATGGTCTGTGCCTCCGCTGACGCGCCCGACAGCGCCAGGACAACGAGGAAACCGAGTACGCGGCGATACACGTTGCAGTCCTTTCCGGTACGCGATGCCGGGGTCACCCTGCGCGGATACGCCGCTGCCCAAGCAGCCCTAGCAGTATCGCCAGCAACAGCACGCCCGCCGCCGGCATCGCCGGCACCGATTCCGCAGCCTGCCGTCCGTTCGAGTCGTCATTCAACGCGTCCAGCCCCTCGTCCACGAGGTCCTTCACGCCGTCGGCAAGGCTCCCCTGTCTCCCGATGTACGGCGACCAGTCGAGCGCCAGTCCGTCAAAGTACTCCACGCGGTTCGGGACCGTCTCCCGTATTGCAACCCGCTGACTGGCCGAGAGCCGATCGGGCCGGTACCGGATCGCAAAGTACACCAGCATGGTTTCCGCCACGTCCTCGCGGTCGGGGTTGTCGCGGGCGTAGTTGGAGATGAACCCCTCATCGGCATCCCGCGCCGCGCGCCAGCCCGGCGCGTTCTGGTGGTTCTGGAAACCCACGTGCGCCGCTTCATGGAACAGGACTTCTTCCAGGAACCCGTCGCGTATGCGCTCCTGCCCATAGCCGGTGTGAAGAATGATGGACCTGCCTTCATAGCTTCCGCCAAAAACCTGTGGGTCACGTCTTCCCTGCCTCCCGAACGACGCAGCGTCGGGATGATCAGGGTTGCCTGCATTCACGTGGACATTCTCCAGCCGCGCCAGCATGCCGAACGGCATGCGGCCTATGGCCGGCGCGTAGGTGTCTACTTCGATCCGCGCCGCGTTCTCGCTGCCGAATTCCGGGTTGACTTGAAACTCTACGCCACGGCCGTGAATGCGGGCTTCGAACAGGTAGGCCTCGACGGTGATCAAGTCCAGGACGCGATTGTCCCAGAGTGTCCTCTCGCCGCGACCGGTGTAGGTGACACCCGTGAGTCCAGACCGATCAGCGCTTGTGATGATGTCCGGCGAGATCCAGACCGTTCCAAAGAACGGGGGCGCAGTATCGGCTTCGAGGACAGCCGACAGGACACATACGGCCACGAAGGCTGTGAACTGCTTGGTCAGGGGCTAACCCCTCCGCGTGATCGGCCGCAGCTCCGGGGGATCCTACTCCAGCGCGACCTTGATGGTGCCGACCTTGCGCCCCGCGAACGCCTCGATCAGCGTGTCGTCGGCGGCAGTGAACATCCACAGGCCCATGTTGCGAAACTTTGTCATTCGGGCGGCCTCAACGTATTGAACGCTACCGTCCCGGAACGTGACTCGGTAGAGCGCCATCTCACGCCCCTTTGTCTGCCTTCAACCGGTCAGGCCACGCTTCATCTACCAGCCGGATTGTAGTCGACCTTGCGGGCTGGCGGCTCGATAAACGATGCGTTCGGGCCTTGGTACCGGAACTTTCCGTTCCCTGTGGTTTCGACCTTAAGCCGATCCGCATGGATACCGATCTCTTGGCCGTCAGGTTGTCGGACGATGAACAGCATCAGTGAGCAACCCTCCCGTCCCGGGTGGGTTCGACGTCGATGCTCCTGATCTCACGTTCCCGATTGGTGATGATCGGCCCGCCGGCATCGCGGAAAAAGTGCCACTCGCCCAGGCTCGCGGGCTCTTCAACCCGGTCGGCTTCGATTCGCAGCGTGCGGCCACCCGCCGGCGTGACCTTGAATGTGGGCAAAGGCGCGCAAGCGCCAACCGCCAGCTAGCAGCCTGTGGTGAAACTCCCGGATCGGGATCGACAGTGTCGATCTGACGTACTACACTTCTTTCCATGGCAATGGGCAAGCGCCGCCGTCGCGGGCGGCAGCCGTCGATGTGGGTGGTTAGTTCGGACCTGCCTCGCAGTGCGGGCCATCCGTTCTACGAACGCCTGAATCGTGTGCTCGACGAGGCGGGCTTCGACGCCTTCGTCGAAGAGCAGTGCGCAAAGTACTATGCCGACGGGGTCGGTCGTCCGAGCCTGCCGCCGGGCCG
>JAPOON010000438.1 GCA_026713405.1 Gammaproteobacteria bacterium | reverse complement strand
TCCACCGATTACAACCGTGGCCAGCGGCCGCTGCACCTCCGATCCGATACCCGTATTGAGCGCCATGGGCAGGAACCCCAGGGATGCGACCAGCGCGGTCATCAGCACGGGGCGCAGGCGGGTCAGGGCGCCCGCCTCGACCGCCTCGCGCACCGACTGCCCTGCTGCACGCAGGTCCCGGATGAAAGTCACGAGCACCAGGCCGTTGAGCACGGCGATGCCCGAAACCGCGATGAACCCCACCGCGGCGGAGATGGAGAAAGGTATGCCGCGCAACAGCAGCGAGGCGATGCCGCCCGTGAATGCCAGCGGCACGCCGGAAAAGACGATCGCCGCATCCAGCGGGGAGCGCAGCGCAAACACCAGCAATACGGCGATGATCAGCAGCGTCACCGGCACCACCACGGCAAGCCGCCGGGCCGCCGACTGCAGATTCCGGTAGGTGCCGCCGTACTCCAGCCAGTAGGCGGGCGGCATGTCCACCTGCCGCTCCACCGCGGCTCGAACGTCGGCGACGAACGAGCCCAGGTCGCGGCCGCGCACGTTGGCGGTGACCACCACCCGGCGCTTGCCGTTTTCCCGAAGTATCTGGTTGTAGCCCGTAACCACCTCCAGATCGGCAACCTCGCGCAAGGGCACGAAGCCGCCGCCGGGCAGTGGCACCGGGAGGTTCGAGAGCCCTTCGGGATCAGCGCGAAGTTGCTCCGGAAGCCGCACCACGATGTCCACGCGGCGATCGCCTTCATAGAGTTGGCCCGCCGTCGCACCGCCCAGCGCGGTCGCCACCACATCCTGCAGGTCAGCGATACTCAGGCCCATTCGGGCGAGGATCTCCCGGCGCGGTTCCACCGTCAGCACCGGCAGGCCGGTGGCCTGCCCGGCGGCCACGTCCACCGCCCCCTCCACACCCTCTACAGCCCGCCTGATTGCATCGCCGAGCCGGATCAATTCGTCGAAGTCATCGCCGAACACCTTTACGGCCAGTTCGCTGCGCACCCCGGCGATGAGTTCGTTGAAGCGCATCTGAATCGGTTGCAGAAATTCGTACCGGTTGCCGGGAACGCGTGCAACCAGCGCTTCCAGTTCGCGGATGACCTCGTTCTTCGGCTTGTCCGGATCCGGCCATCTGTCGCGGGGCTTGAGCATGATGAAGTTGTCGGCGACGCTCGGCGGTACCGGGTCGGTCGCCACCTCGGCACTGCCGATCTTGGCGAACACCGTTTCGACTTCCGGCATTGCGGCGATCTTCGATTCGAGCTGGGCCTGCATGGCCACCGCCTGCCCGAGCGACGTGCCCGGAATGCGCAGGGCGTGCATGACGATGTCGCCCTCATCGAGATTCGGGACGAACTCGGCGCCCAGCCGGGTGCCCGCCCAGCCGCCGGCAAGAACCAGCCCCAGTGCGGCGGCAATGGTCAGCACGCGGAAGCGGAGCGCAGCCCTGAGCGCGGGCCGGTACACGAAGCCGGCGAAGTCCATGAAAAGGTTGCGCCGCTCGCGCACCGGCCCCCGAAACAGCAGAGCCACCGTCGCCGGCACGAAGGTAACCGACAGCACCATGGCGCTCAGCAGCGCGATGACCACGGTGGCCGCCATGGGATGAAACATCTTGCCCTCGACCCCGGCGAGCGCAAAGATCGGCACGTAGACGACCGTGATGATGCCGACGCCGAAGAGCGCCGGACGGATCACCTCGCCGGTCGCACCGCGCACCACGGCGAGGCGCTCCTCCAGGGTCAGTGCGCCGCGTCGCTCCCGGTCCCCCGGGCCGGTATCGGCCCAGGCTTCGTTGAGCCGCCGCAAACAGTTCTCGACGATAATCACCGCTCCGTCGACGATCAGGCCGAAATCCAGCGCACCCAGGCTCATCAGGTTGGCGCTCACCCGGTTCTCCACCATGCCCGTGACGGTCATCAGCATCGCCAGCGGAATCACCGCGGCAGTGATCAGCGCGGCACGCAGGTTGCCCAGCAGCAGGAACAGGACGACGACGACCAGCAGGGCTCCGACGGTGAGATTCTCCCGCACCGTCTCCAGCGTCGCATCGACGAGTTCGGTGCGGTCATAGACGGGCCTGGCAAAGATGCCGTCGGGCAGGCTGCCCTGGATCTCATCGAGCTTCTCCGCCACCGCGGCGGCCACGACGCGGCTGTTCGCGCCGATCAGCATGAACACGGTGCTCATCACCACTTCGCTGCCGTCCTGGGTAGCGGCGCCGACGCGGAGTTCGTGGCCCAATCCCACCGTGGCTACGTCTGAGACGCGCACCGGCACCCCGTTGCGCTCGCTGACAACCACCTCCGCCAGCTCCCGGGGCCCTGCCGCACGGCCCGGTATCCGCATCAGCCACTGCGCGCCGTTGTATTCGATGAAGCCCGCGCCGCGGTCGTCGTTGTTCTCCCGGAGACGCATCAGCAGGTCATCATAGGTCACGCCGAACGCCAGCAGCCGGGCCGGGTCCGGCGCTACCAGCACCTGTTTCTCAAAGCCCCCTATGGGGTTGACCTCCACGACCCCGGGCACGCGCAGAAGCTGCGGGCGGATGATCCAGTCGTGCACCGTGCGCAGATCCATGGGCGTCACCGCGGTGCCGTCGGCGTTGCGCGCACCCGGTTCTGCATCGACGATGAACATGAAGATTTCGCCCAGCCCGGTGGCGATGGGGCCGAGCACCGGCTCCACGCCGGCCGGCAGCGACGCCCGCGCCGCGGTCAGCCGCTCGCCCACCAGTTGCCGGGCGAAATAGATGTCGGTGCCCTCCTCGAAAACCACCGTGATCTGGGACAACGCGTAGCGTGACAGCGAGCGCGTGTGGTCGAGCCTGGGCAGCGCCGCCATGGCGTTCTCCAGCACAAAGCTGACCCGCTGTTCGACTTCGAGCGGCGTATGACCGGGCGCCGACGTATTGATGACCACCTGCACGTTGGTGATGTCCGGCACCGCATCGATCGGCAGCCGCGTGAAGTTCCAGATGCCGAGGCCGGCGACCAGCAACACCAGCACCAGAATCAGGCCACGTTCCGCAATCGAGAAGCGAAGGATCGAGTCAAGCATGGTCAGGCGCCCTGCGGGACCGGAACCCGAGGCTTCGCCGCGCTCACCGGGGCCGCGTTGCCTACCCTCATGATCTGTCGGCGCACCGTCATGGATTCGTACCAGCGCTCAGTGATGGTGAACTGCACCGTCCTTCTCGACCTCCGCCTTGAGAACGTAGCTGTTTTCGGTCACGTAGATGGAGCCGGGTTCCAGGCCGCCGAGCACCTCCACCCAGCCGTCCCCCGACCGGCCCAGCTTCAGCATGCGGACCTCGTACTGGTCGCCGACCTGCACATAGACCACGGTTGAATTGCGAAAGCCCTGCAGCGCAGCACGCCGGACGGCCAGCGGCACCTCGTGCCGGGCGATCTTCGCCTCGGCGGTTACGTACGTCCCCGGCGCCAGCGTTCCGGCAGCGTTGTCCAGCCCCCCCCGGGCCGCGATCGACTGGTCCGGCGCCGCGAACAGGTCGATATACGAGATGGACCCGTCGACCGAAGCGCCACCCGTAGCCGGCGCAACCGCCACCGCCGTACCCACGGCGACCCGCTGCTGATCGCCCGGAAAGATCGACAGTTCTGCCCAGACCGATGATGGGTCAACGATGGTGAACAGCCGCCTTCCCGAAGTCTGCTCGCCGGCGTTGGCGCTCCGTTCGGTGACCACGCCCGATATGGGCGCGTTGACGGAGTATGCCTGCAGGCTCTCGTTGCTCTCGACGATGGCCAGCACATCCCCTTTCCCGACCCGGTCCCCAGGCTTCGCGAGGACGTTGCGGATGGCGCCGTCGAAACGCGCGCTAACTTCCAGAACCCGGTCAGGATCCGGCACGATGCGCCCGTAAACCGTACTCGTCTCGTCGATCACCGCCGGCCCGGCGACCGCGGTTCGCAACCCCAGCGCCGCCGCCGTTTCCGCGTCGATGCGTGCGCGGCCTTCGAAACTGTCGTACATCCAGCGGTGCGTGCGCCCGCGGTGGGAGGCGGTGACGCTGACGCTGAACGAGTGGGGTTCGTAAACCGTCGACATACCGCGAAGGAACCCACCAGCCGGGCGAAACTCGTGCTCGTCGACCCGGTTGCCGAGCCGGGTCAGGCGGACGCGCAGGTCGACACCCCGAGGATTCAGTGCGCGGCCGCCCTCGGAGACCCAGGCGCGAAACTCCGGCTTCGTCACACCGGTCTCGAAGATAGCCAGCTCGACGGCAAACTCCCCATTCCGGAGCATGCGGCCGTTGTTCGGCCCGCGTTCATACGCGCCGTCGTCCGCTACGGCGTCCGGCACCGGAACCATGCCGCCCTGCCCTCGGTCGCCACACCCCGGGAGACCGCCCAACGGGATCAGGATTGCGACGGCAAGCGCCAATCCCTTGGGCAGTCCTCGAGCCATGGCCTGAAGTCGCGCACTCATGACGACTCCCGCCGTGTTCCACCCGACGGCAACACGGTCTCGCCGGTCAATCGCTCTATCTCGATCAGGGTCTCGTGCGCGCCAATGCTGGATTCCAGGTAGTCGTGCCTGGCGCCCAGCAGTTCAGCCTGCACGCCGGTGAGTTCGACAAAGGTCGTGCGGCCCAGTTCGTAAGCCCGCTCGACGTCGGCAAGCGCCCGTTCAAGCTGCGGAATCAGCCGGTCGCTGATCGCCGCGGCCACGTGGATGTGATGGTTCAACTCCTGGTAGAGCGCGTAAACCGCGGCCTCGATCTCGACCCGGGCTGCCCGGCCCTCGCCGGCGGCCCGGCTCATGGCAGCGCGCGCTTCGGCGATGCGGCCCTGGTATCGCTCGCGCACCCCGATCGGGATCGACAGGCCCGCGACCAGCGCAAGGTCGTCGGTCACTTCGAAGCGGCGCACCCCCGCGTGAACCTCCCAGTCGGGCCGGCTGCGGGCCCGGGCCACGCGCAGTTCCGCTTCGGCGATGCGTTCCCGCGATACGAAGCGAGCCAGGTTCGGGTTCTGTTTCACCCGGTCGACCAGGTTCTCCACGGGCTCTGGCGAGGGAAGCGTGCGCAGGTTACCGGCCGCCGCCACGAAATCCGGTTTGTGCTCGCCCCACTGGGCGCTGAGGCGATGCCGCGCGGCGAGCAGTTCATGATGGTGGTCCTCCTCCAGCAGTTCCGCACGCACCAGCCCGGCCCGCGCCCTTGCCAACGCGGCCTGCATGGCGCGCCCCGCGCGGACCCGTGACTCGACCGCCGCGATGGTCTGTTGCGCGAGGCGGATCCGCTCCGCCGCGTGTCCGAGGAGTTCCTGGAACGCCAGGCAGGCGATGAATCGACGCGCCGTCTCCGCGGCCGTGTCGAGCCGCAGAATCCGGGCATCCAGTGCAGCGAGCGCGACATTCGCCCGAGCCGCTTCGACCTGCCGCTGCCGCACGCCCCGCTCGATCGCCCACGCGATCGAAACGGTGGTCTCGGCGCTTCTCATGCCACGAAAATCGCCGCTTCCCAGGGCATCGCTCACGGTGACATCCAGCTTCGGGTTAGGGCGGATGCCGGCTTGGCGAAGCCTGCCCTCCTCCGCTTCGATCTGGTAGCCAAAGGCCACCAGTGCCGGATTTCGGGCCATGGCCCTGCCCAGTGCCTGATCCAGCGTGAGGCTCGGCCCCGCCGGTAGCGTTTCGTGCTCCGCCGCGCTTTCTTCGGGCTCTGCCGCCGCAGCGGATGCCGCAACGGCGCACACCGCCAGGCACCGCCCGGCGTGACGCGCAATGGCATCAATCATCGAAGAAATCTCCCAAGGTATACACAGGATCGCGTACCAGTGGTACGCCCGGGATGCGGGTGCTTCGCGCACGACGCTCGACCACCGCCGAGGCCGCGCGCAACCGGAAAATCCGCCCGCTAAACGGCCCGTGCAGGCGGCCCGCGCGAGGGCTGCCGCCATTGCCGCCGGATTGCCGCCGGCTGGAATTCGGCGAACGACTGGTGCTCCCGAACTGCACCTGCGGCTTCGAGGCAAGGCACGCGGTGCAAGACGGTGTCCAGGTCCGGCAACTTCCAGTTACTGGAACCTAACTCCGTAACGGCAACGCCATCGCTGTCGGCAGGTTGCCGCTCTGCGCCATGCCCGCCTGCCGGGGATTCCGAGTGGTGAACGACGGAGTGGCTGGTGTGTTCGTGCAGACCGTGGAAGTGCAGGTGCGCGCCCCCGCGATCGCCCGCATGGCCACCGGCGTGACCATGCACGTGCAACCCGCCGATCTGCACGGCGAGGAGGCTCGCACACGCACAAAGAAGGATTGACACCCGCGGTAAGCGCATGACCGCCATCGTACCACGCCAATACCGGCCACACCTGCACGAACTCGTGCAGCAGCGGCTTGCGAAATCGATCCCGATGATTTCTTGAAGATCAGTTAGTTAACGTGCCGGTTCGGGTCCATCCCGAGCGCCGTTGAACAGGTCAGGAGTCGACCAGCAGGTTCCGGAACGGTTGCCTGTCTTCGAGCCCGCGCGTCACCGACACCGCCCGATCGTGGCCCACATGAGGACGGTGGTCGTGAACCGATTGTGTTGAAACCAGTGTATCTTCACCGTGTTTCAATCTCGACAGGACGACTCCATGCCAGAGCCCCTGCTTCTCACCGTAAAGAACGCCGTCGCCACCATCAGCATCAACGACGCCCCCTACAACCGCATGAGCCTCGACTACATGGATGCGCTGGAAAAGCTGCTGCCGAAGCTCGCCGGCGACAACAACGTGCGTGCACTCGTCTTCACGGGCGAGGGAGAAGACCATTTCTCCGTAGGCATGCACCTCAAGCAGTTCGCCCAGGGCATGGAGCGCAAGGGCGGCGCGGACGCCCTGCTCGACCAGCGCCTGCGCGTACTCAACACCATCGAGCACCTCGGCAAACCGAGCATCGCGACCCTGTTCGGATACTGCCTCGGCGGTGGCCTGGAACTGCCCCTGGCCTGCCATTTTCGGATTGCGGCAGACAAAGGGGCACAGATCGGCCTCCCGGAGATGGACCTCGGCGGCGTGCCCGCCTGGGGCGGCTCCGCGCGGCTGCCGCGCTGCGTCGGCCGCGATCACGCCCTCGACATGATTCTGCGGGGCCGCAAGATCGGCGGCGAGGAGGCACTGCGGATTGGCCTGGTGACGGAGATCCTGCCGGTCTCCGAGCTCAAGGCACGCGCCCAGGCACTCGGCGAAGAACTCGCCCGGCAACCGCGGCTCGCGGTGAAGGGCGTACTCGATACCATCGTCGGCTTCGAGTCGAAGAGCCTTGCCGAATCTCTGCTCGACGAACGCGACGCCGTGCAACAAACGCGCGGCACCCCCGACGCCGCCGAGGGCATGCGCGCCTTCCTCGAGAAGCGGCCGCCGGTGTTCAATCAGTCATGAGTCCGAATTCGCGCCCCCAAACACCACCAACCGGAGGTCGAACGCAGGAAATCAGTCGGCGAATTCAGCGGCTGCGCTCGAAACGAGCCGGCATCCTGGGGTAATTCCACCCTTCCTGCATCACCACCGGGGACGCCATCCCCGAAGCAGGAACCTACCCCTCAGGCCGTTTCGATCCCCTTCCTATGCAACTCCTCCCGTATTTCCGCGTGCCGCCGTTCGTCGATCGGATAGTTGAAAAGCAGCAATATGGCAGGCGCCGCGATGATTCCGGGCAGTATGACAGCCACAAACTTGATGCCCGCAAACGACGTCGCCGCATCCACCGCCTGCGGGTCGTAGCCGAGCCATGCGGCGACCGGTAGCGCCACGCCCACCCCGATCGCCGCCGCCATCTTCTGGATCAAGAAATACAGCGACATGTAGAGCGCCACATCGTCGCCAATGCCCTCCAGCAAGCCATGCTCGACCGAGTCGGCCACCATGGCGGGCGGCAGCACCCAGATCGCCGCGGTTACGGTGCCTTTCAATGCATAGACGACAACGACCTGGGTGATGTTTCCAGGCTCGACGAAGAGATACAGCGGCAGGATCAGAAAGAATGCCATGCCGACGAAAATCAATGCCCGGTGCTTGCCGATCCTGGCGCCTATCCTGATGATCACCGGCAGCAGCGCTATCCCCACCACGTACTGAATGGCAAGGAACCACAGGAAATCGCCGGGCGAGAACTGCAACGCGTCTTTCATGAGAAAGAGCGAGGTCGAATTGTAGATGTGGCCGCCCACCCAAATCAGCAGGCTCGCGACCAGAAGGCGCATGAACGGCCTGTTGGCGCGCAAGGCGTTGAGGGCCCTGAAGAGCGTCAGTTTTTCGGTATCGATCGGCTTGGTCTTCGGTGCGAACATCAACGCCGGAACAATCGACAACGGCAGCAGGATGAGCACGATGTAGGTGAACACCCGCACGATATCGTCCATCGTCGGGTCCATACCCCGGAAGAGGAAGACCGGAATCATGGCCACCAGGATGATGCCAATCATCGTCCCCGCTTCCCGGTAGCCGTTGATGCGTATGCGTTGCACATAGTCCCGGGAAAGCTCCGCGCCCCAGGACAGGTACGGAATCTGCACAACCGTTATTGCGGCGTAGAAGGCGACCGCCACCACGGCCAGGTAGGTGGTGCCGACACCGGCTGGCGGCTGAAAGAACAGGTAGACGCAGACGAGCAGCAGCGGCGTACCCGCGGCAATCCACGGCTTGCGGCGGCCGAAGCGCGACCGCGTCAGGTCGGAGAGATTGCCCACCAGCGGATCGATGACCGCGTCCCACATGCGGGCAAAGAAGAATATGGCGCCAACCGCGGCCAGATCGAGCCCGAGTTGTGCCGAGTAGAAAGGCGCCAGGTAAACCACCAGCATCATCATCAGCATCGACACGGGTGCCGACGGCAACGCGTAGGCGACCAGCGGCCATCGGGCTACCTGATCCTGCAAGGGGGCCACGCGTAGGGTTACCGAGCGGCGGTCAGCAACGGTTCAAATTCTCATACCAGCGAGCCAACGTCAGAATCGCAGGCCGGCGGTTACCCCCCAGATTCTCGGTTCGGCCACATGCGACCACTTGGTGCCGTGGGAAGCGCCCGGCGGCGCGATCAGCAGCCCGTCGAATGGAATCTGGAAGTTGCTCCAGGTCACGCGCTCATCGCTGCAGTTTCTGCACCAGGCGGAAATGTCCCAGGTGTCGTTGCGCAGCCCCAGCCGCAGGTTGACCAGAGTGTACGATTTCTGCACGCGGTCCGGCGCCGGCTCCGTGAAGTTGAAGTACTTGTCCCGGTAGTAGGCGTTCGCACCGCCATACACCCGCCAGCTCGATTGGCCGGCCGGCTGTTCGAAATTGACGCCCACCCTGGCGGTGACCTTCGAACTGAAGGGGATGTTCTGCCCGCCCAGCGGCGGGAAGCCCGGGGAAAGGGCCGGCAGCCCCTTGTCGAACTCGGCATCGAGAATCTGGATGGCGCCGCTCAGCGTGAACACTTCCGAAGCGGCAAAGTCCGACTCGATCTCAATGCCACGCGAAGACGCACCGGCAATATTGACCACGGCAAAGGCGCCGTCCGCCCGCAACGTCTGGGTCTGCAGGTCTTCGAAATCCGTATCCCAGGCCGCCACGTTCAGCCTGAGGCGACCGTCGACGAGGTCGGACTTCAAGCCCACCTCGATGTGCGTGGCTTCCTCGCGCTCGAACGTCGGGCTGAACATCGGCCCCGCACAGAACGGCGTCCCTGGAATGGCCGTAAAACCCGGCGCGCAACCGAGCGGGCTGCCGAACCCGAGCGCACTTCCGGCCGCGTCGCGGGTCATGCTGATGCCGCCGGACTTGTAGCCGACGCCGTACGTGACGAAGAACATCACCTGGTCGTTCGGCCGCCAGTCGAGGCTGGCCGTGTACGTCGGCTCACTGTCCTTGTGTTTGGCGTCGTAGTCGTAAACCACCGCCAGGGGCAGGCTGTTGGGCGCACCGAACAGGTTGGTGAAGGGATGATCGCTCACCATCGAACCCTCCTTCTTGTCGCGCGAATAGCGCGCACCCACGGTCAGGGTGACGGATTCGCTAATGCCGATGCTCGCGTGGCCGAAGAGCGCGGCGCTATTGATCTCCTGTTCGAATTCGTGATGGAACGCCCGGCCGGGCACGTTGCCGAAAAGCCCTGGGGCGAAGAACGGAAACAGCGTGATCTGGGGCCCCCAGATGAACTCGTTGATGAGCTCGATTTTCTCCTGGGAAACGAAGCCGCCGATCACCCAGTCATACTCGCGGCCGTCCGCAAAGGCGCCCTGCCCTGCCACGCGCAATTCCTCGGACAAGAGCTGCACCTTGGGCAGGCCCTGGTTGCTGCGCAGAACGTCGACTCCGGAGAAGTCGTTGTCCTTGCTGTTGGAATCGTCGTAGTCGCGCCAAGCGCTGATGGACGTTACCGTGATGGCATCGCTTGCGTCCCAGTTGATCTCAACCGAGATGCCGACATCATCGGCTTCGAAGCGGGGCGGCTTGTTCGACTCGGCCACGAGGTCATCGATGTCGCCCGGGTCGACGATGCCTGACCCGACTGCGGCGGCTGCCGCGCCGTTGACTATGGGGCTGAAAGGATCGTTGACGTTGCGCAGGGGGGCACAGCAGATCTCGTTCAGGGATGCGTAATCTGCAATGACGTGAACACTCAGATTATCGCTCGGCATGAACAGGCCCTGGGCCTTGATGGCAACGCGGTCCAGATCGTGAATTTCCTGACCCGAGCCGATCAGCTTGAGCCAGCCGTCACCACCCGCGTAGGTGACGCCGAGCCGAAAGGCCGCGTTTTCGCTCGCCACCGCGTTAACCGACGCCCTGGCACGGATTCGGCCATAGTCCTCCATGCCGAATTCGAGGCTGCCGCTGTTGCCGTCG
>JAPOON010000437.1 GCA_026713405.1 Gammaproteobacteria bacterium | reverse complement strand
TGGCATGACGTTCACTCCGGCGTCCTGATCCAGGAGGCCGGGGCATTACTTTCCCCATAGCGTCCTCCCGCGACCACCGCGCGGCTCACCTCAATGATCTTATCGATCATGCTCCGCACGACCGATAAGAGCCTATTCATAATGCCGAGTCGTTGGTAATGCCGAGTGGAGCCCGAGAGGCTTTGGAACGTAGGCCTCTGCGGCACTTTCACTCGGCATTACACCCGGAGTCACTTGCCGCCGAGCAGCGCCATCAAGCTGTCCCTGACACCGGGGAACGACCCAGGTCTGATGGACGGCGGCGCGTTCGTTTCCAGGATTCCCAGCTTTTCGGCCGGGCTCGCGCGGACGTACATTTCGGTGGTCCTGATGTCCGCGTGACCGAGCCACAGCGACACCTTCCGGATGTCGCCTGTGGCATGCAGGATCGCCATCGCCGCGGAGTGACGAAGCACGTGCGGCGTTACCCGTTTGGCGTTGATGGACGCAACGCTTCTGGTCGCCGTGGCGACGTGTTTGTTGAGCAGGTACGCGAAGCCGTCCGTGCTCAAGGCTCGTCCACGCGCATTGAGGAACAGGTACTCGTTCGCGGTCGATGGCCTCACGTCAAGCCACCGTTGCAGCACCGTCCTCGTTTCCTTCCACAGTGGCAGTTCGCGTTCACGGCGCCCCTTGCCCAGGACGCGGATGGTTTCGAGCTGGGGACTGGATAAGCTGTCGATCGTCAGTGTTGTCAGTTCGGACACTCGCAACCCGGCCGCATAGCACAGATGCAGCATCGCGCGGTCTCGCAGACCCGGAACCGTTGTGGGATCCGGGGCGTCCAGGAGCGCCTGCATTTCGGTTCGATCGAGCCAGTCGATCAGCGGCTGGTCGGCGACTTTCTGCGGCAGGGCACGTACCTGCAACGCGAGATTCAGGCAGCTCGGCACACGGTATTCCAGATAGCGGAAGAACGACTTGATCGTGGCCAGCCGGACATTGCGCGTGCTCACGCTGTTTTTCCGATCTTTCTCCAGGGAGTTGAGGAAGGCCAACAGCAGCGCCGCCGTGAAGTGCTCGATCTTCAGTTCGCAGGGGCGGGTCTTGATCTGCTCGGCCGCATAGGGCACGAGGAGCCGGAAGCACTCGGTGTAGCTTTGCAGGGTGTGGCGGCTGCACCGCCTGACGTTGGGGAGGTACTCCTGCAGGAAGGCGGACAGATGGGGAGCGAGGTCAGTCATGGGATCCTCCGCTGACGTGAGCCTGCTCCACGTCCTCGGCGATACCGCGCAGCAGAAGCGGGGTGGACTCCAGATACCAGTAGGTACTGGTGACATCGACGTGTCCGAGATAAGTCGCCAGACCAAGCATGTGCCGATCCGGTTTGGCGCCGGGCACCAGTTCTTCCAGCGACCGCACGGCAAACGAGTGTCGTAGCGAGCGCGCGGTTGGCCCCCGGGCCGCCCCGGGGCTGCGCAGGCCCGTCTGTCTGGCGAGCCTGCGGAACATGGCGTTCACAGTATCTCCGGCGGGCTGCCGGCCCGTTGCGATCACGAACAGATGCCGGTCCCGGGTCGTCTCCTTGAGCCGAGCCTACAGTGAGATGTTCAACGCATCCCAGCTACTCGGGTGCAGCGCTACCAGCC
>JAPOON010000436.1 GCA_026713405.1 Gammaproteobacteria bacterium | reverse complement strand
GTTCGGCCCCGAATTCCCCGCTGCCGCGGTGTTGCTGGTGTGGCTGATTTTCGGCGCGGCCTTCGACCTGGGCGGCGCGTCGCTGACACCGGCGGGTTATGCCATGGACCGGGCAGGCAGGATCATGGCCGGGCGCATTCTCGGCACCCTGGTTTTTCTGACCGGGGATTTCTCCATGCAGGGGCAGTTCGGACTCGACGGAGTAGGTGTGGCCATTGCCGCCGGATCCATAGTCACCTGGCTGGCCCTGGTCGCCATCGTCAGCCGTACTCCCCCGAGCCACACCGGTTCGGCACCGGGCCTTTAGCCTCATAGCATACTGCCGAGGTAGCCGACTTCCCAGGGTGTAATCCACCCGCCCAGGTGCTGCAGCTCCTTGCGCTTCACGTCAACGAAAGCGCGGACGAAATCCTTCGACAGCATACCGCGCAGCTTTTTGTGCGCGGCCAGTACGCGCAGGGCGTCGTACAGGTCTGCGGGCAGGTCGGCAGGCAGGTCATAGGCATCGCCTTGCGCCGGAGGCGTCGGCTCGAGCCCCTCTTCGATTCCGAGCAGCCCGCAGGCCAGGGTTGCCGCGATGAAGAGATACGGGTTCGCGTCCGCGCCGGCAACCCGGCTTTCCACCCGGCCGGCGGCGTCCTCGGAATACGGTACCCGGAAACCCGCCGTGCGGTTGTCGTAGCCCCACTCGAGGTTGATGGGCGCGGACGACCCCGATACGAAACGCCGGTAGCTGTTGACATTGGGCGCAATCAACGCGAAAGCCGGGGGCAGGTACGACTGCAATCCGGCGATGAACCCGCGCAGCAGCGGCGGCGCCTTGCCCTCCTGCAGCGCGAACAGGTTGGCGCCGTCGGTGTCGACCAGGCTCAGGTGCAGGTGCAGGCCGCTTCCCGGGAGGTCCATGAGGGGCTTGGCCATGAAACTGGCAAGGTGGCCGTGCTGGAGTGCACAGGCCTTTACGAGACGCTTGACGAGAAAGAGCCGGTCGGCCTGCACCAGCGCTTCGTCATGGTCGATGTTCAATTCGATCTGCCCTGGCCCCAACTCGTGCACCATGGCCTGCACGGGAATATCCGTCTCCGCGCTCATGGCGCGCACCGCGTCCAGGAAGGGAGCGTACTTGTCCAGCGCATCACTGCTGAACGCCTCGCCGCCGAACTCCGCCCTGTCGTTCATGCCCGAAGCGGGTACAAGGGTGTTGTCCTGGCGTTTGGGCGGTTGCAACAGGTAGAACTCGATCTCCGGCGCGACAATGGGCGTCCAGCCCTTTTCCGCGTACAGGCCGAGGATCCGTTTCAACAGGTTGCGCGGATCGAAAGGAACAGGGTCTCCGGACTTGTCAACGCTGTCGCAGATGACCTGGCGGCACTCTCCGGACTTCCACGGCATTTTTCGGCAGGTGGCCCAATCGGGGACGAGCAGCATGTCGCCGTCTTCCGGGCAGTAGGCTTCCATCGGCTCCTCGGCATAGTCCCCGGTGATGCACTGGAAGAAGATGGCGGCCGCCATATGCGCCGAATCGCCTGGAGCGAACCCGGCACCGTCCACCGTCTTGCCGCGCGGCACCCCGTTGAGGTCGCAAACCAACAACTCCAGATCCTGCACCGGAACCTCCGTGTCCGTGATCATCCGACCGCCGGGTGGCGCCGATCGTCCGGTTTCACTCGGTTCCGGAGGTCGGCTGGGGCGATCGGGGCCGGGCGATTGTACCCGACGCCGGGAAACCCTTGTCCGGAGAGCCGCATTGGCAAAGGACC
>JAPOON010000435.1 GCA_026713405.1 Gammaproteobacteria bacterium | reverse complement strand
TCTCGCGTATTCCGTCGCCGTCGGCATCGAAAGCGTGACGCGGGCGCCCCTGGGCGTTCAGGATGAGTTGCCTGGCGAAGCGGGGGTCGCGATCGGCCGGACAATACTGGAAATTTCCGGCCTGCCAGTCGGAGACGCCATCGGGACGGAAGCGCAGGAAGCTACGGCTGCCGAAGGAGCGCCAGACGATCGTTTCCCCGGCATCCATCGCAGGCAACCGCGCACCCACGTACTCGCCGTCGTCCAGGCGCCGGTCGCCGTTGCTGTCGGCGAATATCAGCATGCCACTGTGCCAGTCGTCCCGGTCGCCGCAAACGGGCCCCTGGCCGGAACAGAGCGTCATGGAACGGTTGTGGGAGATCGCGAGGTGGCGTGCCGTGTGTATGGCTGACGCCACGGAATTGATGCGTGCCGATGCCCGCTGGGCGGCGGCGAGAGCTGTGAATTCAGGAATGGCGATACTCATCAGCACACCGGCGACGGCGAGCGTCAACATCAGTTCCGTGAGGTTGAATCCGGATTGGGTGCGCCGGGACGCTGGTGCGCGGAAAGGGAAGCCACGCATGCCAGCTCGCTGCTGGACGTGGCAGATTCGTTCCATGATGGGTTTTCCGGATGCGGGAACTCAAGCCAGATGCTAGCCCGGATCAGGGATGCCGCCGCTAGAGCCGACGGCTGATTTTGGTGTGAGAAATCCGGCAGCCCGGTGCCCGGGTGAAAACGCCTAGACGAACGGTATCCAGCGCAGCCAGCGCCGCTTTTTCTTTTCCTCTTTCTTGGAATCGGCCTCCTGTCCAGCGGGAACCGGCGGGGGCGTGAACCCTTCCGGATGCTCCAGCTTGAGCGGCGGCGGCACCTCGGGGCGGTCGAGTACCCCGAAGGTCATCAGGTTCATCCAGGAACGGTCGCGGTTGCGGATGCGCTCTGCAAGCACCAGGTCGCCGTTGACATCGAACGAGGCGTGGTTGGGGTAGTTGATGGACAGTACGCGCAGGGCATCGTTGGCGGCTTCGGTGAGGCCGAGCTTGTAATTGGCTTCGACCAGCACGATCAGTGCTTCCGGAATGGGCTCGTCGGCGGTGGGGTAGTTCTCGATCACGTAACGGGCGCGGTTGGCCGCGGCCACGTAGGCGCCGCGCCGCAGGTAGTAGTCTGCGATGTACAGCTCCGAAGCGGCCAGGACGTTTCTCAGGTACACCATGCGCTGGCGCGCGTCCGGCGCGTACTGGCTGTGGGGAAAACGCTGCAGGAGTTGCGCGAGATCGGCATAGGCCTGGCGCGCCGCGGTCATGTCGCGCTGGGAGAGGTCGGACGAGAACACCCGGTCGAGCAGGCTGCGGTTCTTGTTGTAGGCCGCCAGCCCCTTGAGGTAGTAAGCGTAGTCGATGTTGTCGTGCTGCGGGTGCAGGCGGATGAAGCGGTCGGCGGCGTTGCGGGCGGTGTCGTGGTCGGAGGACTGGTAACGGGCGTAGACGAGTTCGAGTTGCGCCTGCTCGGCGTAGCGCCCGAACGGGAAGCGCGCTTCCAGCCGCTCGAGCACATCGATGGCGCGATCGTAATTGCCGGACCTCAGGCTTCGTTGCGCGTTGCCGTAGAGGATCTGCTCGGTGGTGTTGAGGTCTTCGTCTTCGCCCTTGTCGCGCTTGCCGATGAACGGAATGTACTGACAGGCCCCGAGGATGCCCAGCAGGACGGCCCCCAGCAGCAGGCGCGGTAAAAAAGTGGTAACGGCTCTCATGGTGGTAATCTATCTCTTTTTCGTGTCTATCGTGTCTACAGTGCTTGACCGGTTAGTGACGTATCGTGTCTAATCGAGTCTCCTACATAGGAG
>JAPOON010000434.1 GCA_026713405.1 Gammaproteobacteria bacterium | reverse complement strand
CATGATGACGAGAAAGGCGTTCAGCATGACCGTGACGGCCATCCACCACTTGTAATTCGGGTTGTCGGGTGAGATGCGCGGTCCGGCGCCACGCTGCAACGGGGCCGCGTCGGTGGCTGCGTGCACTGGCGCGGGGGTTGGTTGGCGGACGGTGCCAGCGGCCATGAAAAGCGGTCCTTTGGGGGCAGAGCGGGACTTATGGGAGCAAAAGGGCAGGAGTGAATCGCTATGACTCAAGTATAGTAACTGCGCTTGGAAAGGACAAACCGGCGGCCGGTGGAATCACTCAAAAGGGACGCCGAAAAAGGCGTTGACAGTGGCTGCCGGGCATATAAACATGGCCTGCTGCGTATTCAGTAACAACCAGACAAGAAATTGGGAGAAGGCGCCACATGACGCTTATCGGACTTCTTCACCCCGGCGCCATGGGAGCTTCCGTAGGCGCCGCGGCCACCGGCAACGGACATACCGTGCTGTGGGCATCGCACGGCCGTTCCGCCTCTACACTGGAACGCGCGCGCAGGGGCGGCCTGCAGGATGTTGGCTCGGTGCCGGAGGTGCTGGCGGTATGTGAAATCCTGCTGTCTATCTGTCCTCCACACGCCGCTGAAGACGTCGCCGCCGAGGTCGCGAAAAGCGGCTTTGCGGGCCTGTACGTGGATTGCAACGCTGTGTCCCCGGAACGCACCCGCGGCGTCCAGCGTATCGTCGAAAAAGGCGGCGCGGCGTACGTCGACGGCGGTATTATCGGCGGACCGGCCTGGACGCGGGAATCCGCAACCAGCCTGTATCTGTCGGGGCCGCGTGCCGGGGAAGTGTCGGCGTGCTTCGCCGACACCCCGCTGTCCGCGCCCGTCATATCCGAGCGCGTCGGGGCCGCATCGGCCATCAAGATGGGTTATGCCGCCTTCACCAAGGGCAGCACTGCCTTGCTCACCGCCATCCTTGGCATGGTCGAGCGGGAGGGTGTGCGGGCCGACCTGGCGCGCCAATGGGGCGAGACCTTCACGGCCCAGACGGTGCAGCGCGTCCGCGATAACACCGCAAAGGCGTGGCGCTTCGAGGGCGAAATGCACGAGATTGCCGCTACGTTTCAAGCCGCTGGCCTGCCGGGCGGCTTTCACCAGGCGGCGGCCGAGGTTTTCCGGCGGCTTGCCGATTTCAAGGACCACACCGGGCCGCCGAGCATCGAAGCGGTATTGGAAGTTCTGTTGCAACGATAGGTACCGAGACCCCAGGGAAAGGAATGAAAAAGATGAGCGGACAAGGGACGTTGCAGGGCATCGCGGTGCGCGGTGCGAGCCGGGCGCCCATGCGGGAGGTGCAAGAGGCCAGCGTGACGGTGCCGGACGGCATCGTGGAGGATTACCGCGGCGCCGGTCTGCGGCAGGTCACTTTTATTGACGCCGGGCAGTGGCGCCATGTCATGACCGAGTTGGGCGTTGACATGCCCTGGCACACGCGCCGCGCCAATTTGCTGGTCGACGGCCTGGATCTGCCGAGCACGGTCGGCAGCCGTCTGCGTATTGGCGATTGCCTGTTCGAGATCCACGGCGAAACCGACCCTTGCGAGCGCATGGATGAATTACAGTCGGGACTGCGCGCCGGCCTGGAGCCGGAGATGCGCGGCGGCGTGTGGGGAAAAGTGCTGGAAAGCGGTCAGCTTCGGGTAGGGCAATCCGTTGAAGTAACGGAATAGGTCGGGGCGAAAAACGTCATGGCTGAAACCATTCTGTACGAGAAGAACGAACAGATCGTCACGATCACGCTGAATCGCCCCGAGGCGTTGAACGCCATCAACCGGCAGCTGAAGCAGGAATTCATCGACGCGCTGTGGCAGTTTGACGGCGACGACGATGCCCGCGTGGCTATTGTCACCGGCGCCGGAAGGGCCTTCTGTGCCGGCCGCGATCTGAAGGAGCGTACGTCCGACAACGCTGCCGGCGTGCAGGCGAGGGCGAGTGACAGCCTGGGCAGCGAGAGCCTGTCCATGTTTCCGCGCGTATCGAAGCCTCTCATCGCCGCCATCAATGGGTTCGCCATGGCTGGGGGCTGGGCCATTG
>JAPOON010000433.1 GCA_026713405.1 Gammaproteobacteria bacterium | reverse complement strand
GACAAGGGTCACGCGCTACCGGGCATGGTCGCGCCCACGGACATCGCGGTGGGCGGCCCCATCGCCCGCAGCGCGGAGGATCTGGCGCTGTCGATGGACATCGTCGCCGGCGCCGGGCGCACGGACCGGGACGGCTGGCAACTCAACCTGCCCCGGCCCGCCAGAACCCGGCTCAGCGACTTCCGGGTCGCCATTCTCCCCAACCACGATCGCGCCCCCGTGTCCACGGAGATGGCAGACCGGGTGCAGCAGATCGGCGACAGGCTCGCGCGGCTCGGCGCCACCGTATCGGACCGCGCATTGCCCGCCATCGACCTCGAGGAAAGCTTCGAGACTTACAACAGCCTGCTCTGGGGAGTGATGGCATTCGGTCTCTCCGAAGAGGAGAAGGAAGGGTTGCGCCAGGCCCGGGCGGCCGGCGCCGGGGACGACAGCATCCCCGGATCCCTCGTGCGTTTCGGGGTCCAGGAACACGGCGAATGGGCCCAGTTCAACAATCGCCGTTTCGCCCTGCGCGAAGCCTGGCAGGCGTTCTTCCGGGACTGGGACATCCTGGTCTGCCCGCAGATGGCAACCGATGCCTTCCCGCACGATCACGGCGATTACCTCGAGCGGCGCATCACGGTCGACAACGAAACCCAGAACTACTTCCAGCAGGTCTTCTGGTCCGGCACCGTAACCGTCGCGCACCTGCCCAGCACCGTGTTTCCCACGGGCCCCTCCAAGGCCGGCCTGCCCATGGGGCTGCAGGCGGTGAGCGGCGAGTACCGGGACTACACGTGCATCGAGTTCGCCAGGCTCATGGCCGATGAGATCGGCGGTTTCACGCCGCCGCCCAACTTTCCCTAGTACCCGGCGGAGCAGTCAGGGCTGCTAGGGTTCGACATTCAGCCGCGCGCATTCCGCGGCAAAGCGCATGCCCTCTTCGTTCCCGCCGATGGTGAGCCCGGTGATTCCGCAGTCTTCCCAATCGCGGAAGCGGCGGCGGATGCGGTCCTTCGGCCCGACCAGGGCGCCCTGGTCGATGAACTCGTCCGGCACGGCGGCGGTGGCCTCGTCCTTGCGCTTGGCCAGGTAAAGCTCCTGAATCCGTTCGGCGGCATCGCCGAAGCCACGGCGCACCATCATTTCCTTGTGGAAATTCTTGTTCTTGTGGCCCATGCCGCCAACATACAGAGCTACGTTGGGCTTCAGCAGGCCGAGTGCCGAGCGCACGGCCTCGGCGGAGTTTTCCGTGACCATCACCTGGGTGCCCGCCTGGGCTTCGAAATCGGCCCGGGTCTTGCCCGCCCGCGCGAGCCCCTCGTCGATCCAGTCCTGGTAGAGATGGGCGCTTTCCGGAACATAGCCCAGCGGCAGCCAGCCGTCGGCGATCTCCGCGGTCAGCCGCACTGTGGATTCCATGCCCGTGCCGAGCCAGACGGGAATGTCCGGGTTCATGTGCAGGATGGACTTCAGCGGCTTGCCCACACCCATCGCCCCGTCGCCTTCAAAGGGCAGGCTGATCTCCCGGCCGTCATGAGTGACCGGCTCTTCCCGGGCCCAGATTTTCTTCATGATGGTGACGTAGTCCTTGAGGCGGTAGTAGGGCCTTCCCCAGGGCTGCCCGTACCAGCCCTCCACGATTTGCGGGCCGGAGACGCCGATGCCGCAGATCACACGGTTGCCGCCGGCAAGCTGATCCAGCGTCGCCATGGCCATGGCCGCATTGGCCGGCGTGCGCCCGGCGAGCTGAATGACCGCGGTGCCGAGGCGGATGCGTTCGGTATGCGCAGCGAGAAATGCCAGCGGGGTAATGGCATCCGACCCGTATGCCTCCGCGGTCCACACCGAGTCGTAACCCAGCCTCTCGGCGAGTTGCACTTTCTTCAACGGCAGCGCCAGGTTGGGGCCGGAGTAGCCAAGCATGAGTCCGAGTTTCACATCGCCTCCTTTTCGTTCGAGTATTCGCTTGAGTCGCGCCCGCCCGACGAAGTCGCGGGGCGGCGGTTGCGTCCTAATCCGTTTCCGCTTTCGCGGCCGTAACCATATCCCTTACATCGGCGAGCAGCCGTTTGGCGTCGTAGACCACGCCGTCCTTGATGGTGTAGCGGATGCCGCCGGCCCGTTCCATCTGCCCGGTTTCCCGGTTCAGGCGCTGGTGCCCCGTACCGTACAGCACCTTGAAGTTGGCGAGCGGATTGTCGTCGACGATCACCAGGTCGGCTTTCTTGCCGAGTTGAATCGAGCCCGTCTCGCCATCGATGCCCAGCAGTTCCGCACCTTTTATGGTGGCCGATTGCAGCACCTCCAGAGGATGAAACCCGGCTTCCTGCAGCAGTTCCAGTTCGCGGATGTAACCGAACCCGTACAGCTTGTAGATGAACCCTGCATCCGAACCGACCGTTACCCGGCCGCCCGCGTTCTTGTAGTCGTTGATGAACTGCATCCAGCGCCGGAAGTTGCGCTTCCAGGCGATCTCGTCGCCCGTTGTCCAATCGAAGAAATAGGAGCCGTGCACCAGCGGGTTCGGATCGAAGATCGCCATGATGTGCGGCAGGGTGTATTCGTCGTGCCACTCGGCGAGCCGGGCCCGCATCAGGTCGCGGTTCGCCTCGTAGATGGTGAAGGTGGGGTTGATGGTGAAGTCCAGGCCCACCAGTTCAGCAATGGTCGCCTCCCAGGTCTCGGAGCCCGGCTCGGCGGCCTGCAGCCAAAGGCGGCCGGCTTCGCCGAAGCGGTGCTGCTCGTCGTAGTAGTTGTAGTCCTCGGGGTAATGCTGGACGCGGCGGTCGTCGAACATGGCCTCCGGCAGGCCGTACCAGTGCTCCATGCTGTCGAGCCCCATGCGGGCGCTGTCGAGCACATTGGTGCGGGCGACCGATAGCTGGGCGTGGTGATAGGCGGTCTTCATGCCCAGGGATTTCGCCTCGTCGATGGCCGCCTCGATCAGCTCGGGCGCCGCCCCAAGGAACTTGACGCCGTCCGCACCGGTCCGGCGGACGCTTTGAACCCAATCCCGGGCAGCTTCCGGCGATTCGATCTGCTCGGGAAACACGGCGTGCACCATCATCCGGGGCGCCGCGATCTCGTTGCGCTCGCTCAAGGCCTTGTGCTCGAGGGTCCACTTCAGCCCCATCACGGCGCCCACATCCCGCACGGTGGTGATGCCGTGGGCCAGCCAGAGCTTGAGTACGTATTCCGGGGCGGTCAGCCTGCCCGAGTAGGCGTGGTTGGTGGAGCCCAGGTGCACGTGGGCGTCGATGAAACCAGGCACCACGTACTTTCCAGCGGCATCGATAACACGGGTCCGGGCATCCTCCGCCGCGGCGTCTGCATGAAAGCCGCCCGTGCCGGCCCCATGCACACCCGTGATGCGATCCCCGCCGATCTCGATCGTGACCGGACCTCTCGGCGGCGCGCCGGCCCCGTCGATCACGATCGCCTCGCGGATGGTCAACCTTGCGGACGGCCCCTCGCTTTCGTCACCCCGGGGCGGCGCGACCGGCGGGCGTTCGACGCCCAGGGCCAGGGCCTGGGCGATCGCTTCCTCGCCGGGTTCCACATCGGAACTGCTGGCCCAGGCCAGCGACGTTGCTGCCAGGACGATCAAAGCCGCGTTGCGAATGAACATTAGTCCCCCCGTGCCAAAATCGGGTTATTCAGGTACCAAGTCTGGCGATACAGTCGATATCGTGGCCGGAACCGGCCTTCAAGTGTCTGCGGCATCCTCTCAAAGGCCGCGCCCCCAAGGCAACCCGGCCATTCGGGTAAGGCAATCGGCCAAATAAAATGTCACCATCGCCGCTTTGAAAGCAACGAATTGACGCCATGCGATCATCCGAGACCCTGCTGGACCTCGATCGGCGACAGTACCTGCATCCCTTCACAGACTTGGCGGCTTACCGGAAAA
The DNA here is from genome assembly GCA_026713405.1 of Gammaproteobacteria bacterium. The sequence continues at coordinate 953 of JAPOON010000433.1, read as the reverse complement.
GCGGTGGGCGGGTCTACGCGAAGGGAGAGGGAGTGTTCATAGAGGATGTCGAAGGCCGACGCGTGCTGGACGGCATGTCGGGGCTGTGGTGCACGAACCTCGGCTACAGCCAGCCGAAGATCGTGCAGGCCGTCACCGAGCAGCTCGAGCGCCTGCCGTACTACAACAGCTTCTTCGGCTGCGCCAACGACGCGGCGGTCAAGCTCGTCGACGCACTGCTCGAAGTCGCGCCGGACGGCTTCAACCACGTCTTCCTCGCCAATTCCGGCTCCGAGGCCAACGACACCAATATCCGCCTGGCGCACCGCTATTTCGACCTGATCGGCAAGCCCGACAAGAAGATCATCCTGAGCCGGGAAAACGCCTACCACGGCAGCACCATCGCGGCGGCGAGCCTGGGCGGCATGCAGGCCATGCACACACAGTTCGACCCCCTGCCCTACGTGCATCACGTTCGGCAGCCCTACTGGTTCGAGGAAGGCGGAGACCTTTCCCCGGAAGAGTTCGGGCTGCGTGCCGCCGAGGCCGTCGCCGACAAGATCGACGAACTGGGCGCCGACCGGGTTGCGGCCTTCATCGCGGAGCCGGTGCAGGGCGCCGGCGGGGTGATCGTGCCGCCCGATACCTACTGGCCAGCGGTGCAGAAGATTCTCGACGAGCGTGAGGAGCTGTTCATCAGCGACGAGGTTATCTGCGGCTTCGGCCGCATGGGCCACTGGTTCGGCTTCGAGCATTTCGGCACCCGGCCAGACCTGGTCACCTTCGCCAAGGCCGTCACCAACGGCTATCAGCCCCTGGCCGGCGTGATCGTGGGCGACCGCGTCGCCGAGGTGCTGACAGGCGGCGGGGGCGAGTTCGCTCACGGCTTTACCTACTCCGGCCACCCGGCCGCCTGTGCCGCCGGTTTCGCCACCCTCGGGCTGTACCACGAACTGGCCACCCGGGATTATGTT
>JAPOON010000432.1 GCA_026713405.1 Gammaproteobacteria bacterium | reverse complement strand
TGATCCGGCCATGCTCCGGTGTCGTACTGATCGTCCGGGTCGATTTCATCCGTATCCAACGCGTCCAGCAAGGCGGCGAAGAAGCGCCGCTCGATGGCGCAGACCGCCACGTGTCTGCCATCGCGCGTCTCGTAGCTGCGTACGAACGGGGCACTCCCGTCGAACAGGTTGACGCCCCGGCGGTCGGTCCACAGGCCGCCCGCGAGCATGCCGTAGAACAGGGTCAGCATGGACGCGGTGCCGTCCACCATCGCCGCATCGACGACCTGCCCCTTGCCGGAACGGTTCGCTTCCAGCATGGCCGCCAGCATCCCGAGCGCCAGGTACAGGCCTCCGCCGCCGAAATCGCCGATCAGGTTGAGGGGTACGGGCGGTGGTCTGTCCGCGTCGCCCAGCATGCCGAGCGCCCCTGCGAGCGCGATGTAGTTCGTGTCGTGGCCGGCGCTGGCGGCGAGTGGCCCTTCCTGTCCCCAGCCCGTTATGCGGCCGTAGACCAGGCGGGGATTGCGGGCCATGCAGTCGTCAGCCCCCAGGCCCAGCCGCTCCATGACGCCGGGGCGGAAACCTTCGAACAGGGCATCGGCGCCGGCACACAGGCGCAGCACCAGGTCAGCCCCCTCGGGGTCCTTGAGATCGACCCCGATCACCGGCCTGCTGCGGTTCATGAGGTTGTATTCCTCCGGCATGGCCACACCCCGGTCGCCGCCGGCCGGATTGTCGATGCGAACGAGCCGGGCACCCATGTCTGCCAGCAGCATGCCGCAGAACTGGCCGGGCCCGATGCCGGCGATCTCGATTATTCTGTATCCCTCGAGCGGTCCCATGTGCCGTTTCCGCAACGCGCTGTATGGATGCAAGCCGGCCGCCCGTGCCCGGGCGCGGCTGATTTCCGGTAAGCGACCGCGAAAGTGTACCCGCACCGGCCCGCGGACAAGGGTGAATCCGGGCAAACGAACGGTCAGGTGGTCGGTGCCGCGATCAATGGCAGGCCGCGGCCGTGACTATCGGTTCCCGGACCCGTGAGGCGGGAGACGGCCCAGTCAATTGACGGGGTAGAGTCCGGCCCTGGCCTGTTCGCGGTAGACGCTCGGTGAACTGCCGGTCCAGCGATGGAAGGCCCTGGAGAAATTGCTGCAGTCGGAAAACCCGAGCAGGTAGGCGACTTCGCTCACGGAAACGTTCGGCTGCTGCATGTACTGTTCCGCCAGTCCCCGGCGCGTGCGGTCGAGCAACTGCTGATAGGTGGTGCCGGCTTCCGTCAAGCGGTTGTGCAGCGTGCGCACGCTCATGTGCAGGGCGCGGGCCACTTCGGCCTTGCAGCAATGGCCCGAGGGCAGCAGCTCGATAAGCTTGGAGTGCGCCCGGGCCACCACGTCCGCCTTCTCCAGCCGTGCCAGGAACTTCACCACCACTTCGTCGTTCAGACGCGCGAGTTCCGCGTTGGCAGCGGGCAGTCGCGCATTCAGGTCTTCCCGATCGAAATAGAGCCCGTTGCGCGCGGCGCCGAACTGCAGGTTCGGCCCGAAGTACCGTTCGTAGTTGCGCCGGGTGCCCGGCGCTATCGGGCAGATCAGTTCCACGCGCCGCGGAAAGTAGTCCGGACGGTACATGAAACGGATCAGCTTGAGCACCGTGGCGATCTGCCCGTCGATCATCGCGCGGCCCACCTGCGACTCCGGGTTCGACGACTGAGAAGGGAAAATCAGAACAGGATCAACGGCGGCCTCATCGAAGGTGACCTTGCCCATCGTCGTTATGAAGGAGTGGTAGCGTACCCAGCGCTTGCAGAAAGCGCTGAGCGTGCTGCTCGAGAGCAGCGCAAGCCCGAGCGCGTGAAAGGAGGTCGGATGCACAAAATCGGAAAAGCGCAACCCGAAACTGCAATCGCCCGTGATTTCCACGGCTTCCGCCACGATGCGGCGATGCACGGACGGTTCCAGGCGGGTGGTGGGATCCTGCAGGCGGGCAAGGTCCACGCCGGCGTTGCGCATGACCAGTTCGGCATCGACGCCGTAGGATTCGAGCGTCTGGTAGATTGCAACGGCAATCGGTCCAAATGAGGATTTCTGCAGCGGCAGCGTCGCTTCCAAGGCTGCGTCCCTAGCCGGACCTATTCATGAATGGACGTAGCGAGGTTGGCAAGAGTAGTGAAAACGCTGGGTGGCGCGGACCAGAGCGCACGGAGGCGTGCTTGACAGCACGTCGAGTACGCGGCGGGAGCACGCCCAGTGTTTTCGCTGCTATTGACGACCGCAGTAGTTCATTCATGAATAGGTCCGGCTAGATTCCGACCAACGATTATATCGCTATCGCCCAAATGGAGCCCCAATGCCCAAGGTCATCTACATCGATCCGCTCGGAGTTCGCCACGAGGAAGAAGTCGACATCGGCTTCTCACTCATGGAAGGCGCGTTCAATCAGCAGATCCCGGGCATGGTCGCGGAATGCGGCGGCGCGGCGGCCTGCGGCACCTGTCATTCCCACATCAGCCGTGATTGGCTGTCGCGCCTGCCCCCGATAGAAGACCTCGAGGAAGGAATGCTGTGCATGGTGGAGGGCAGGCGGGCGAGCAGCCGCCTGGCCTGTCAGATCCACATGACCGAAGCGCTCGACGGGATCGAACTGCAGATCGCAGACAACGGCTGAAGGGATACCGCGGCCAACAAATCCCTGTCCGGTTGCACCGGGCCGACCCGTCGCGGTCAGAATTGGGGTTCGGTTTCGTCCTTCCTGACCTTGCCGAACAGATCGATGTTGTCGTCGATGCTCACCGCCAGGGGACGGCGGGCAAGCCTCGCTGCCGCACTCGTTGGCACCATCGACTCCCACAGGCGCGGCGGCAGAGCGCTCCCATGCGAACGGCGCCGCACGGCATCCCAGGGGATCGATTCGCCGGGGCCGGGGTGGTGCGCCGAGGTTTCGTCCGCCGGGTGCGGCAGCGTTTCAAACGACTTCCGGATGTCTGCCTCGAGGCGGTCCCGCGCTTGCGCCAGCGGCTCGGTGCGCACCCCCGCATCCAGCAGGGGGTCGGCATCGGGCCCGTCGAACCATTGCAGTACCGGCGGCAGCCGGGTGGGCAGAACGGAAGCCAGGTCGCGCCGTTCGCCGTCATCCAGCGCCTTCAGCCAGCCGTCGATGCAAAGCTGGTGAAAATAAGCCTCTTCGCCGAACCGGGTAACCAGGTTGGCGGCGGGCGCGAAATTGCCCTTGCGCAGCGTGGCGGAGAATCGCCACAGGGCCTTGTCGGCCAGATACAGGGTCAGAACGAAGTCGGCCCAGTTCTCCGGGGGCGCGTCGAGCAGCGCCATGCTGTGAATGTCATCCGCCGACCGGGCGAATTCGAGTTGATGCTCCGGAAGCCCGTAGTACTCCTCCATGAACCGGAAGAGGGCCCTGGCGTGGCCGAGCTTTTCCTCGGCGATTCCGGCCATGGAGGTGAAATCGGTCAGTTCCCGGCCGTTGAGCATGCAGTTGACGTACCAGTGCCCCAGCACCCAGTTGCTGTCGGCGATACAGAGCAGTTCACTCTTGAGCGCAGCAGTGACCTCGGCCGCATAATTCACGACAGGGCAGCCATCAGCCGGGGAGCCGGTGCTGCCACTTCAGCCAGCCGAATCCCTGCCCGCAGTCGAGGCATTCGAACATCATCTCCGCCACGCTTGGGCCGTAGGGGCTGACCAGCCGGGTATGGGTGGATTCGCACCAGGGGCAGCGCACCTGGCCATCGTATTCTTCCGTTGGCCGGAAGTGCCCGCGGGAACCCGCCGCTGTCCGTCGGTCGTTCATCAGGCGAGCCCTACCGTGCCGCTGCGCCCGCCCTGCAGGCAGTGCATGAACGACTCCGCCGGCGCCACGCACAGTTCCACCCACTGGCGTTCCGAGTACAGGATGCGCGCGCGGGCCACGGCGAGTTCCTGATTGGGCGCCACGATGCTGCCGATGTGGGACAGCGGACGCTCGACCTGGTCGCGGCCGAAAACCTCGAATTGCTGGTCCAGCGATCTGGAACGGCCCAAGGGCACGGCTCTAACGGCCCACCGCGGGCATACCGGGCCGTGACACGCCCGGTTGCTTCGCTGCTGTTGACGGCCGCGGTACTTTCATGAGTAGGTGCGGCTAGATCCGGTAGCCGCTTCGCGCCGCATATCGTTTGGCCCGGTCAGACATCAGGGAGCGGTCCCAACGGGCCTCCCAGTCCACCCGGACGCGTACGTCGCCGACGCCGTCCACGCGCTGCACCTGCCGCCGCACGTTCTCCTTCAGCATCGTGAAGGCCGGGCAGCCCAGGCAGGGAAAAACCAGGGAGACATCGACGTTGCCCGCGTCATCCGCCCGCACGGCGCTCAGCATTCCCATTTCGGTCAGCGGCACGTTGATGTGCGGGTCGAGCACCCGGCCCACCGCGGCTTTGACGGCGCCTGGATCGACTACCACAGCGCGTTACCCCAGCGTTCTCCGCGCAACCGCTCGTAGGCGCCCGGACGCATGGGCCCGCCCCTGCGGGAGTGCTGCCAGTATTCCGCGTGTGAGCACGGCTCGCCGCTCCAGGTGCAGGCTTCGGCGTCGTAGAGCATGGGATAGGGCATGGTGAGTACCCATCGCTTGCTGTCGGCGTCAAATTCAGCGGGAAAGTCGGCACCGAGGCGGTTCAGGAAGGCGCAGGTCGACTGCAGCCACTTCTCGCGCATGAAGTCGTTGCTCCAGCCACGCACGCGGTAGGTCAGCTGCTCCGGCCGTGTCTTGAGGTTGTCCGGTTTGCCGAACCACATCACGCCGAACGGGAAGATCCAGTCGATGCCGCGCTGCACCGCGGCCCGGGTCTCTTCGGAGTGGTTCCAGTAGAACTCCGTCCAGAAGTTGCCGTGGCGCATGTGAAAGCCTTCCTCGAAGTTCACCTTGCGCAGCGTGCGTCGGTAGGGGGCGTAGCTGCAGTGCAGTTCCAGGTCCTTGGTCCAGTGCAGGCCGGCGCGGTCGAGCATCGACTGCATCACCACGAATTCGATGTAGCTGCGTACGGGGATTTCCATGATCGGCCAGGTCCAGATATGGGCGATGTCGTCATGGAAGGCGCGGGCATGCACATCGACGCCGAACTGCTCAGCGAGAATGCCCTGGTGATAGGCGTGCCCCACTTCGTCGAGAATGGTGGCGCACACGGCGATCTTGGCGCCGATGTCGGGCGCGGTGCGAAAGGCGGTGCAGGCCCAGGTGAGCACGCTGATCTCGCTGATCGAGGCGATTTCGACGGTCTGGCGAAGTATCTCCCTGTAGCGCGGGGAGAGTTCCGCGGCATCTTCGAACAGTTCGCCGGCCTCGATTCGGGCGAGCATCGCCGCTTCTACGGCATCCCGATTTTCCGCGGTAGCGCCACCTGCCGGGTTGGTCATGGAATTTATTCCATTATTCAATGATTTAGACGATACTCGCCGCACGTTCTCAGGCGATGGTAGGTATTGGCTACAACGGCGTCAAGGTCGCAACGGGCAAAGCATCCGTCGATTCGGTACCGGAGTTCCGGCGAGTTCGAGAGAAAGCCGCACATCGACTTTCAACGCCGGCTGCCGCAATGAACAGCAGGATGGCAGCAACGGTTTGGGGCGCCACAGGGTGCGGTGCCCTTCCGTGCCGGATCGGCAATGAGCGATAAGATCGTCATCGACGGTTGCGATGACTTCCGCCGCCTGCAGGGCCGGGTGATCGTCGACTCCGACCCGGTCACGATTACGGCCGATGGCATTCAGGACTTCTGCCGCGGCACCGGCAACGACGAGTGGATACACTGGGACGAGGAGCGCTGCAAGGCATCGCCGTACGGCGCCCTGATTGCACCCGGCCTGTATCTGCCCGCCCTGTTCCCGAGCCTGTTCTGGCAGGTCATGGACATCAACCTGGCACGGATGATCGTCAAGGGCATCGATGGCATCCGCATTCTCAGGCCCGTAACGGTGGGCTCACGCATCCGTTGCAGGGCCACCGTGGAAAAGGTGCTCGATCGGGACAGCGGCATAGAGGTGCACTACGGAATCTCGTTCTCCTTCGCCGATACGGGAGAGCCGGCGGCCGTCGCCACCTTCATCAACCGGTATTGGGATTGACCGGGGCCGTGTTTGGGGAAACGCCCGCTGCCCGAATTGACAAGACTTGGCGGGCATGGCCACCGAGAATGCATCCATGACCGTCCCCGATCTCGCCAGATACGGCTATGCCGAGGAGCACCAGCAGATCTACGACACGGTGTACCGCTACAGCCGTGAGCATCTGCATCCGCTCTGCGACCGGATGGACCGGGACGACTGGTTCCCGGAGGCGCAATACCGCTCGCTGCACCAGATGGGCCTGCTCGGCACGTCCGTTCCGGAGCAATACGGCGGCCAGGGACTCGGGTTCATCGAACAGTGCCTGGTCACCGAGGCCCTGTCCTACTGGAATTCCAGCTTCGGCGCCGCCTGGATGGGCAGTGAGA
>JAPOON010000431.1 GCA_026713405.1 Gammaproteobacteria bacterium | reverse complement strand
CCCCCCCCCGCCAAAGCACAGAGAGAAAACAAGACAGCCGGCGGGGGGCCCCGCGCCCCCCCCCGGCCCGGCGGGGGCCGGGCGCCCCCCCCCCCCCCCCCCCCGCCACTCGACCAGGCCCTCGCGTTGCGGAACGCCGGGAAAATCCATCGGCTCCAGGTCGGCGCCGGGCTCGATCTTCAGCAGGCGGTTCACGACCATTTCGTTTTCTTCCGGCGCAAACGAACAGGTGCAATAGACGAGCAGGCGGCCCGGCTTCAGCGCCCGGTAGGCAGAGCGCAGCAGGCCGGCCTGCTTGACGCTCGCTTCCCGGATCTTGCGCGGCTTCCAGTGGGCATGGGTGGAAGGGTCGTCGAAGCGAACGCGCGCTTCGCTGGAACAGGGGGCGTCGAGCAGTACCCGGTCGAAGCGCTGCGGCACCTTGCGCCCGATGGTGCGCCCGTCTGCCAGGTAAAGTTGCGCATTGGTAACGCCGCAACGCTCCAGGTTGGCGCGCAGCCGGTGGAAACGCCCCTTGACCACCTCGACAGCGGCGATGCGCCCCGTATTGCGCATCCGCGCGGCCAGCGCCACGGTCTTGCCGCCCGGCGCCGCGGCCAGATCGAGTACTTCCTCACCGGGCCGAGGAGCAAGGGCATCGACCGCGAGCATGCTCGAAGGATTCATCGGATACAGCCACCCGTTCCGTGCCCCCGTGTGCCGGGTAACCGTCTCACGCAGGTCCGCATCGACGCTGAACATGTCGTCCACACCCGAAACCGGCCGACCGGGCGGTTCGAATTCCGGCGGTCTCGCAACAAGCGGATTCAGCCAGCAGGCCTGCCTCTTGGGACGAGACATCGAGCGCAGTACCCCGGCAGCCGCCGGACCGCAGATCTCTTCCAGCCGCTCGCGAAACTCCAGCAACGATTTCGACGAGGTCGCCATATCCGTCAACGGTACCGGCCCGCGCGTCCGCTAACCAGCCAAACGGGTCCGTCAGCCAGCCGGACGGCGCCCGTTCACTCGATGAAAACCGTCACCGAAAGGGAGCAACAATCGCTCCGCCAGCCGCGACGGCGTTGCTGGACTAGCGCGGAAGCAACAGGTATATGTGTGCGCATCTCGCCCGGGGGGCGGACTGCACAGGAATCGAACATGGGATTTCTCTCGTTTGTGGCGCTGCTGGCCATTGCCTACCTGGTGTGGCGGGTGGCGGACATGCTGCCCGACCTCGTCTATCGCGTCAGCGAGATTCAGCGGGATATCGGCGAGATTCGCAGGCAACTGCGCGATGAAGCCCAGGCCGGCGAAACATCGGCGCCGGCAAGCGAAGACGGAGACAGCGACGACAAACAATCCGGCTCCTGAACCAACGCCCGGAACCCGCCGCGCCGGGACGAGGAAGCGGCGCGGGGAACAACGCTGAAGGCAAGCAGTGAGAGCGGGCATCCTATGTCACCATGAAATCCGCTACACGAAAGGGGACTGACAACATGATCAACCGCATACAAACCAGGCTTCTGGCCGTCACACTGCTATGCATCAGCGCGGCAAACGCCGCACCCGACCCCTTTGCCGATGTCGAGATCAAGACCATGCCCGTCGCCGGCACCGTGCACATGCTGACCGGCGCCGGGGGCAATGTGGCGATTTCGCTGGGCGGGGACGGCACCCTGATCGTTGACGACCAGTTCCTGCCCCTCGCGCCCCGCATACAGGCAGCCATCGACGGGCTCGGCGGCGGCCGGCCCGCGTTCATCCTGAACACCCACTACCACGGCGATCACATGGGCGGCAATCCGTTCTTCGGCGAGACGGGCACCATCGTCGCCCACGAGAACGTGCGGGTTCGGTTGCTGGACGGGGACCTGCCCGCAGTCGCCCTGCCCGTGATCACCTACAGCAACCGCATGGCCGTGCACTTCAATGGCGAGGAGATTGCGCTGCTGCATCTCCCCCAGGGCCACACCGACGGCGACAGCGCAGTCTGGTTCAAGCAGTCCAATGTGCTGCATACGGGCGACCAGTTGTTCAACGGGCGCTTCCCCTACGTCGACATCGAAGGCGGGGGTACGGTCGGCGGCTACATGGCGAACCTGGAGGCGATCATCGCCGCCGTGCCCGCCGACATCCGGGTCATTCCCGGGCACGGCGAGCTTTGCGACGTCGCCACCGTCCGCCACAACCTCGAAACCATCGGCGCCACCCGTCAGATCGTCGTCGATGCCCTGAACGGCGGAGCGTCGCTGGACGAGGTCATCGAAACGGGGCTGGGCGAGGAATACGCCGCCTGGGGCTCGGGGTTCATCAGCGAGGAACGGTGGATCCGCATCATCGATGCCGACCGGCGGATGAGGCAGTCGGCGGAACAGTGAATCCGCTGCACCGGCTGCGGGAAGACCGGGCTCGCGCCAGGGAACTGAACGATCCGTACGCCGAACTGTGCGTCCTGGCCACCGTGGATTCCCACCGCAATCCGCAGGCGCGCACGCTGGTGTTGCGGGACCTCGACGAGAGGCTTGCCGTATTCGTCAATGCCACGAGCCCGAAATGGCCGTCGATGGATAGCGTCGCTGCCGTTGTTTTCCTGGCTTCCCTCGACATTCAGTATCGACTGCAGTGCCGGACCGAACCGGTAGCGGCGGAAACCGTGCAGGCCAGTTGGCAGCTTCGCCCGGAAATACCCAAGCGGCTCGACTGGCTGTACGAAAAGCGCCCCCAGAGTTCCGTTCTTAGGCGTCGGGAACAGTTGCTGGCGGAGCTGACCGCGGCGCCGGTTCCGGACCCGCTGGTGGCCCCGGACTCCGCCCGCGGGCTTTATCTGGTGCCCGAAGCGGTCGAGCGGCTGGACGTGAAGCACGACAGCGGCATACACGACCGCCGCCGCTGGACCCTGGCGGAAGGGGAATGGCGGGAGCAGGTACTCGTGCCTTAATCGTCAACGCAGGCCGAATCCGCGGGACACCGGGACAACCTGCCTTACTGTGAGATCAGCATGGAAACACGAATGACAAATCCCATCGCCGGAGCCGGGCCAAACGCTTACGCCACTCCGGCGTCCCACAGGGCCGGAGTGGATATCGTCCTCGATGGTGGCCGGGCCGCCCGGGAACCCGTGGTTTCGGAAACCTGGACAGTGGCCGGCTGGGCCGTTCAGTTCGCCCGGCTCGGCAGCGGGCAATCGCTCAACCTCGACCGCTCCGCCGGGCGCCACTACGTCAAGGTAGTGACGGGAGGGCTGGCCAATATCGGCCGCAGGCCCTTCGCTGACCATTTCGCGGTACGGGAAACGGCAGTCGACGTACACCGGCTGCAGGCCGGTCCCGAGGGCGCCGTCTTCGCGGTATTCACCGAGACCGACCGGGTTGCGGACAACATCCACGACATGGCCGCGCTGCGCATCGAGGGCCCCATGCAGGACGCTTTCGCCTGGGAGCGCTTCGACGAGAAGTTCGGCGCGTTCACCGACCTGTTCGACGGCATGGACGCCTACATGTCACCCGGCATCCACCTGTTGGATGAGACCGGCGCGGAGATCAGCTACGTCAACCTGTGGACCTGCGGCAAGGGTGTCGACCTTTCCACGCACAACCATGCCCAGGATCCGTCGCCGGAGGGGCCCGCGTTTGCCGAGACGCACTGGGTATTCAACAACGGCGCCCCCGGCGCGGGCATGTACCTGTGCGACGAACCCGGTGCGCCCCGGCGCAGGTTCCCGATGTACCGGGGACAGGAACACGGCCCTTTCTTCACCATCGACGAGTCGACCGGACGGCCCGGAATGCGGGCCAACGGTGCGGTTGAATACCCATGGCACGGGTGGCAGGGCGGACAGGACAGCGATGCGGCACAGGCATTCGATTTCGTCGCGGCATTCGAGACGAATCCGGAGTTCGTGCGGGTGAGTTGAGCGCCAGGCTTGCGGCGCGGGGCCCGGCGTCTTGCGACTTCAGCCAGCCTACCGGCTTTAGCCGGCCTACCGGCT
>JAPOON010000430.1 GCA_026713405.1 Gammaproteobacteria bacterium | reverse complement strand
GGCATGGCCACCGAGAATGCATCCATGACCGTCCCCGATCTCGCCAGATACGGCTATGCCGAGGAGCACCAGCAGATCTACGACACGGTGTACCGCTACGGCCGTGAGCATCTGCATCCGCTCTGCGACCGGATGGACCGGGACGACTGGTTCCCGGAGGCGCAATACCGCTCGCTGCACGAAATGGGCCTGCTCGGCACGTCCGTTCCGGAACAATACGGCGGCCAGGGACTGGGGTTCATCGAACAGTGCCTGGTCACCGAGGCCCTGTCCTACTGGAATTCCAGCTTCGGCGCCGCCTGGATGGGCAGTGAGAGCATCTGCCTGCACAACATCGTGCGCAATGCCGACGATTCCCTCAAGGCACGCTATCTGCCCGGCTTCTGCGACGGCAGCCTGATCGGCGCACTGGGCCTGACCGAGCCGGGCGCGGGCTCCGATGCCCTGGGCTCGATGGCTACCCGGGCGCGGCGCGACGGCGATGACTTCGTCATCAACGGCCGCAAGATGTTCATTTCCCTGGGGCCGGTGGCGGACATCATACTGCTGTATGCCAGGACGGCGCCGGACAAGGGCGCCAAGGGGGTCTCGGCTTTCGCATTCGAGACTACAACGCCCGGATTCCAGGTGGCACAGCACCTGGACAAGATGGGCTGGCGGGGCGTTCCCACGGCCGAACTGGTTTTCGACGACTGCCGGGTTCCGGCGGGCAACGTCATCGGCGGCATCGACGGCGGAGTGGGTGTGGTGATGAGCGGCCTCAACATGGAGCGGGCCATCCTCTGTTTCCACATGATCGGGGTCGCCCAGCGGGCAATGGACATCACGCTCGACTACGCCAAGGACCGCAAGCAGTTCGGGCAGCCGATCGGGCGGTTCCAGCTTGTACAGGGGATCCTGGCCGACATGTACACCGACCTGCAATCGATGCGCGCCTTCAGTTACCAGATCGCGAAGGAGGTTGCGGATCTCGAAATCGGCGGCGGCGGACGCGGCGAGGCACACATGCGCACATCTGCCGTGATGCTGCACGCAGGGCGCGCTCTCATGCGCATCGTCGACAACGGCGTGCAGGTGCATGGCGGCGCCGGTTACATCCGCGACCTCGAAATCAACCGGCTCTACCGGGTAGGCAAGCTGATGGAGATCGGCGCCGGCACCAATCAGATTCGCCAGGTGATCATTGCCGAGGAACTGCTCAAGTAGCCGATATCGACATGATGGTCAGTGCGCGTTCAACACCGGTTCGATTCGCCGTGCTTTTGGGGGGCGGGGCGAGCACTATCCGGACCCGACAGGAAACGGTAGACGGATGGACTCCGAAGCACTGACGCCAACCAGTACGCACTGGGGCAACTACCTGCTGGAGAGCCGCAACGACCGCGTGGTGGCTGTGCATCATTACGTGGCAGACCGGAATCCGACTCCCATCGGCCAGTCGCTGCTCGATTCCCAGGACCCCGCCTGTCGCGTGCCGGCGCCGATGGTGCGCCGCGGCTGGCTGCAGGCGCGCTGGCAGGCAGGCGGCGGCGGTCGCGGCCGAGAACCCTTCGTGCGGGTCGATTGGGATACCGCCCTGGACCTGGCCGCCGATGCGCTCAGGCACGCCATCGATGCCGGCGGCAACGAATCGATCTACGGCGGTTCCTACGGTTGGGCCAGCGCCGGCCGCTTTCACCACGCCCAGGGGCATCTCAAGCGCTTCCTGAATCTGATCGGCGGGTTCGTGCACTCCCGCACCTCGTACTCGGCCGGCGCTGCCGAGGTGATCGTTCCGCACATCCTCGGCATGCCCTTCGGGAGCCTGATGGTGCAGGCGCCGACCATTGCCGACATCGCCAGGGAAACGGACCTGGTGGTGTGCTTCGGCGGGATTGCACTCAAGAACACCCAGGTCACCGACGGCGGTCTCGGCGCTCACTCCGCCACGGATCAACTCCAGGGGCTCGTCGGCTCGAACACCCACTTCGTGAACGTCTCGCCCCTCAAGGAAGACATGGCCGACTTCGTGGGCGCAGACTGGTGGGCGTGCCGG
>JAPOON010000429.1 GCA_026713405.1 Gammaproteobacteria bacterium | reverse complement strand
TTTCCAAGCGCCGAGCGGGCGCGAGGTACGGGCCTCCTGCACGCTAAGCGAGCGCGCTGTCGGCGGATTCTTAGCGCGCTGAAGTGCTTTAAAGGTGCTGGAGACCCGCACCTCACACCCGCTCTCATCGTACATCCAACGGTTGTTCCCTGCGCGTCAGCGCGCCGGGGCGGAAACTTTCATAGAACGGCCGCCAGCGCCGGGTTGGAAACTTCTATGGGTGCCCTTGCGATAAACTGGTACCGTGCGCGATAAAGCCCCCGGCAACGACAAAAGCCCGGCGACGGCTGATCCGTCTCGAACTTTTGCGATTTCTGTCGGCCCCACGGAGGGAAACCAGTGAAACTCTACATGGTGCCGCTGGCGCCGAACCCGACCAAGGTCATGCTCTACATTGCCGAGCGCGCCGAACTCGGCACGGACATGGGCATCGAGCAGGTGGTAGTCAACACGCTTAAAGGCAGGCACCGCGAGCCCGAACACCTGGCCAGGAACCCTTTCGGCACGCTACCCGTGCTGGAACTCGATGACGGATCCCACCTCGTCGAGTCGCTGGCCATCATCGAGTACCTGGAAGACCGGTTCGCGGCAGGCGCGTTGCTCGACGGGGATTCCGTGGCCCGTGGCAGGGCAAGGGACGTGGAACGCATCATCGACCTGCGCGTTTCGGGGCCGATGGCCGCCTATGTACACGCGAAGAAGTCGCCGCTCGGGCTCCCGCCCGACCCGGAGAAAGCCGCGCAGTTGGAGGACGACCTGCAGGTCCCGCTCGATTACCTGGAGAATCTCCTGGGGGACGGTCGCCCGCTCATGATGGGCGAGGCGGTGTCGATCGGCGACTGCACGCTGCAGGCATCCCTGCAATTCCTGCGCTTCGTGGACGCGGACCTGTTCGGTGACCGTCCCTGGCTCCGCGCCTGGGATCAACGCTACCGCTCGCGGCCCGCGGCGCAGAAGGTGCTGCGATGGTAGACAGTCCGGCGGCAGTGGTGAGCACGCCCACGAAGGCCGCTGTCGTGCAGATGTGCGCCACTGCCGATGTTCGAAAGAACCTCAGCGTCACATCGAAGCTGGTAGAGAAGGCCGCGGACGCCGGCGCCGGCACCGTCTTCGCACCGGAGGCGTTCACCTTTATCGGCCCGGGCCGGGAACGGGCGAAAATGCTCGAGCCGCTGCCGGACGGAGGGCCCGTTCTGGACGAGTGCCGCGCGATGGCGGCGGACAACCGCGTGCATTTCGTCTTTGGTTTCCACGAGCGGGCGCCCGACGGGCGGTCATTCAATACCTGTGTGCATCTCGACCCCACGGGAGAGATCGCGGCGCTCTACCGCAAGATCCATCTTTTCGACGTAGACCTGGCGGACGGCACGCGCCTGCTGGAATCCAGGGGAACCGCGCCCGGGGACACGCCGGTGGTGACCGAGTTGCCGTTCGGTTCCCTGGGGCTCTCGGTCTGCTACGACGTACGTTTCCCCGGCCTTTATCAGCGCCTGGCCGACCTTGGCGCCATCGCGTTGACCGTTCCCTCGGCATTCACCCGCACGACCGGGCGCGACCACTGGCACGTGCTGCTGCGCGCCCGCGCCATCGAATGCCAGGCTTATGTGATTGCGCCCGCCCAGTACGGGGAACACGGCCATGCGAACCGGATCTCCTACGGGCACTCGCTGATCGTCGATCCCTGGGGAGATGTCGTCGCCGAATGCCCGGAAGAAGGGGACGGGTTCGCCATCGCCGAAATCGACGCGGCAAAGGTGGAAAAAGTTCGCCGGGAATTGCCGAGCCTGGTCAACCGCAGGGTTTGAGCCCTGATCGACACCGCGACAGGGATGCAGCGAACTCCCATTGAACACATCTTTAGAATTGGCTCTCCAAGCGCCGAGCGGGTTCTCGGCTTGCGTGCGTTTCCGGTAGCCTGAACGCCGCTCCAGCAGAACTATTCGTACGAGGCACGGTGCCGCACCACAACCTCGGCGCCTTCGGCCTCGGCTTCA
>JAPOON010000428.1 GCA_026713405.1 Gammaproteobacteria bacterium | reverse complement strand
GAACAGGTCCTTCACCGCTACGGGCACACCGTGCAGCGGTCCGCGGTAGCGGCCGTTGCGGATTTCCGTCTCGGCGCGGCGCGCCGCGGCCATGGCGCGTTCGGGCATGATGTTCAGGTAGGCCTTCAGGGACCCGTTCAGCCGTTCGATGCGCGCCAGGTGCGCGGTGGTGGCGTCTACCGGCGACACCTGCCCCTTGCGCAGGCGCTCGGCAAGGTCTGCAATCGTCCCGCGGGTCAGTTCCTCATTCGCCATGACGGTCTTCCTCAGTGCAGTCAAACTCGACCGCCGGCTCGGCGGCGCTCAGGTCGAGTGAATCCAGTGCCGTAAGTCCGGCCTCCAGTGCCGCCGACTGCGCTTCGAGCTGCGCCCATTCGGCATCCGACAGCGCCGCGCCGGCCATTTCCGTCACCAGGTACTGCAGGGTTTCCTTGTTAGGCATGACTAACACCTCAATGTGTCATGTTCTTGTCCTGGCGCTCCTCCGCGGCCGGCGCCGGAATGACGTCATCCACGGCGAGCCCGAGCGCATCCGCCAGTTTGCGCAGCGTATGAACCGACCCGCTGCTTCGACCCGCCTCGATTTCCACGATCTGCACCCGATTGACCCCGGAGGCGCGGGCGAGCGCCGACTGGGTCAGATTTCGGTATTCGCGCCACACCCTCAGGGGCGCCTCCCCGTCGAGGAGACGGTCGACCACCGCGGCGCCAATGAGTTCTTCCTCGCCACTGGCAATTCGCGCCTCAACGGTCAGCGCCGCTTGTATATCCGCGAGTTCTTCCTCCAAGGCGCGCAGGCGGTCATACTCGGCCTTGCTGATCGTCACCGTCTCGTTCATGGCGTCACTCCCTGTAGGCGCCGCCTCTGCTGCGCACGTGCAGAATATGTAGGATCCGTTCATCGCGCAGGATAACGCGCCAACAGAATAGTCAACAGGCGCATGCCTCTATGCCCACTGCCGACCGGCTCCGCTAGCGAGGCGCCGGCGTCTGTCGCCGTGCCAGGAACTGTTTGAGGGTCTGGGCGCAGGCGGCGCCGTGGGAGCAGACCAGACCGTGGCGGGCGTCGGCGAAGACCTGCAATTCGCTGTGCGGAATCTGACGATGCATGTCGAGGAAGATTTCCAGCGAGATGAACGGGCTGGCGTTGGGTGCCAGGATCAGGGTGGGGGTGGTAATGCGCGACAGCATGGGGGAGAGATCGGTGCCGAGGAGCAGGTCGGCGAGGTCGAGGGTGCTGTCGGCGGAGGCGGCGGCCTGCTCGCGGTGAAACCACTCGGCGACCGGCGCCGGCACACCCTCATCGTGAAAGCGCAGCCCCATCATCATGCGCGACCATGCTTCCACGCCGTGTTCTTCAATGTAGGACCGCCAGCCGCCGGCACGCTGGATCAAGCCGCCGCGATGCGCCGCCGAACAGACCGTAAGGCTATCCAGAGCCTCCCCGTGGGCGATGGCAAGCGCCAGGGAGACCGTGCCGCCCAGCGATTCGCCGACGAGGTGGAACGTCTCTGCACCCGCTGCCCGGGCCACCGCCATGACGTCCTCGACCAGCAGGTCCAGGGTCCAGGGGAACCCCGCCCCCGGCACCGTGGAACGACCGAAGCCGCGCGTATCGAAGCGCACCAGGCGGTACTGATCGGCCAGCACCGGCAGCCAGGTGCTCCAGATGCCGTGGGTCGTGCTGACGCCGTGGCAAAACACGACAGTGCCGGGATTTTCGACCCAGGGGGGTGTGAGGTCCGTCACCTCGTAGTACAGAGAGCCCGGCTCTCGTTCCAACCAAGGCATTGTTGCGCTCCTTTATCTTCGATCTTGCCGATCCGACTGGATGGCTGTGGCGGTCCGCGGACGCCCACACAGCGTG
>JAPOON010000427.1 GCA_026713405.1 Gammaproteobacteria bacterium | reverse complement strand
GCGCACAGCGCAATGTCGAACGCGCCTGTGGAGATCAAACCGGCCCAGGCACTGATCGACGACTGAATCAAGCCGGTCCCGAACGGAATGCTCCGCCCGTGTGCGTCGTCTCCCGCGAGCCACGGAAATCGGCAACCGAGATGGTCCAGAGCACCTCGGGCAGCTGGGTCGCGCATGTGTCGGGCATGGTCCCGCGAACACGCTGCAAACAGCACGGGTGGTGATCGACCATGGACGGAATTCAAAGCGCGGCGAGCACCTCCGCGGGAATCCGGCGCTCCGGTGAGTCCGGCAACGCCGGCGTATCGCGGCACGGCGCGTTCGCAGGCCGGGAAGTGTCTGTGTCCCACAGGCAGCGGCGCCTCCAGCCACACCAGGCAGGGCGGGAGCCGGCCGGTGGAAGCAATGCTCCGGTGTGCGACGGCCCAACGCCCACAAGACCGGTCATGGTGCTGGGGGCGCCAATGGGCGCGTCCGGCCCGATTGACGGTTGGGTGAGCGCGCCCGGAACCAGGCCTTGCGCCGGCAGCACCATCCGAGTCACCCCGACGCCGGCCTCCCCCGATCCGAATCGTCTCTGGCTTACACAGGAGCGCAAGGACGCCATCCAGGAGGAGGACGAGCGCCTGCTGAAACTTGTCTGGAGACCCGACTTCCCGCCGGAAGAACGGGCGGGCCTGTCCGTAACTGCCCGAACGATACGGGAATTCGAGCGGGACTCCGCCGAAGCGCACGAATTGCTCGAGAAATCGCGGGCGGGACCACTGGGCGACACGGATAGCCGCAAGCTGTGGAGTCTCGTCCGGTTACACCAACCGGGAGTACTGCAATGCCAGAACGAACTGTACGCCGCAATAGGCCGTTTCAGGCCGGATGTGGATACATGCCCAACGCGCGACCTGGTTCTGGACGAGTTGCAGCGACGTGCCGACGACATTTGCGAATACTGGTACCGGATGGGGCTGTCCTGGCTCGGGGCGGCCAGGCGCATAGACACGAACTTGCCCATCGATCTGGGCTCGCGCACGGTGGTGGATAGTCGTGTCGTGCCCGGCACGGAAATCGGGGCTCACTTTCCCACGGGTTATCCGCTGCGCGAGGGGCATGCCCTGCCTCCATTGGAGGAGTTTCCCCATGCACGCGACCTGGCGCTCACCGGCTTGAGCAATGCCCGGAACGAGACGCTGTTCGTGGGCATACGCCACGGCATCCTGAATGCCGATGATTTTCAGGTGAAAGCCCTGCAACGGCTCACCTACGATGAGCTTAGAGCCACGATGTCAAACGCCCGTGCAGCGGGCATTCTGCAGGCGCCGGGGGGAGGGACCGACGAGTCGGGCTTTCGCAACGTTTGCGACTGTCTGAGTTCACCGGATTATGCGCCGCCTGCCGCCGCAGCGTTGCGCGTGGATTTCTGCAACTACATGCACGTGGAAATCCTGACTGCCGCCCTTCTTGCCGACCCGGAGAAGCTGCATAAGGCCCACGGAGACAAACCTGTGCAGCTTCCCCTTGCTTCCATCGCGCTATTGACGCCCGATGATATCGGCCGTTGGTCCACTCAACACGGGTACTTCGACGTTGAGAGCACTGGGCTGCCCGTCGCCCTCGAAGTGCGCGAGCCCCGTGTCCGCAAGCGCCTGGTCCCTGCCAGGGTTTCCATTCGCCAGTTTGCACTGGCCATCGAAGGCCCGCTCGATCAGCGCATCCACAGGATCAACCGTGAATCGGCCGAACAACTGCTCGGACCCCTGAACTCGCCGAATCTGCGCGGGGATGTCGAGGAAACACTCGGAGAGATGAGAAGGCGTCACGAAACAGTGAGTGGGGTAATTTCGCAATTGGAGGCGCTACATGCCCGCATCCGGGCGCGCGTCGGCGCCGGGCATCCGGCCGAGATTTCCGCCCGGCAGTCGCTTGCCAGGATTCAGCAGGAAGCGACACGTCTCGACAGGAACGCGCGCTCCCTGTCGCAGGCCGGCAGGCAACTGAAGGTACAGTGGATGCGGCATGGCGATTGGCCTGTCGGCAATGCTGCGCTGGGGACCGCAGCGCTGCTCGCGCTGGTGGGTCATCTCATGTGTGAGACGCCCCTCATGAGTTGCGCGAGGGGCCGTGACTTCACCAGGCGGCTGGATGTGGAAGTGAAGCTCCTCGCGGCAGCCGCCGACGCGAACGACGGCCGCTTGCCGCTCGTCGATGCTGACATGGCGGGTTGGCACTCTGCCCGTTCCGCGTTCACGCCGCCCGCCCCGAATGTTCCTGCTCCCGCTGAACGCTATGCGCCCTGATCCATAGGCGCCGGTCCACTTCCGGTTTCCAGGCTTCGAAAGACTCCGGAACGTACTGCTCGTCAGCGGCGGCCCAATCGGGCGAATTCGCCACGAATCCCATAATGATGCCGGCAAAATCTGGGAAAGAGCAAACTTGACCATGGTCATGACCATAGTATTAAATCCGAACCAGAAAAGTTGTCCGGACGATTTCAGAAAATGCTCACAGACAATGCGATCGGCACCCCTACAATCAAGGCATCCGAATTCAAGGCAAAGTGCCTGAAGCTGATGGACGTGGTCGCTGAAACCGGTCAGGAACTTGTCATCTCCAAGAACGGCCGCCCGGTCGCACGGCTGGTGCCGTATCACCGGAAACCGGAAAGCCTTTTCGGCATCGACCGGGAAAAGCTCGAGATTCTCGGTGACATCATCGAGCCCTTGGACATCGAGTGGGAAGCCAACAAGTGATGCTTCTCGATACTCACGTTCTGTTGTGGCTGAGGGTCGGCGAGCAAAAGTTGGGGCCCCGTGCTCGGCGAGAGATCGAACGGGCATGGCGCTCCGATGAGGTTTGTGTCTCGGCGATTTCGTTCTGGGAAATCGCGATGCTTCAGCAAAGGGGAAGAATCGGCTTGCGCAGCGAGATCGAGCCCTGGCGCCGCGAACAATTGAGGGAGGGCATCGTCGAAATTCCCATCGACGGTCAGGTCGGCATCCGGGCGGCCGGCCTTGCAGGCTTCCACGCCGACCCGGCCGACCGCCTGATCGTCGCCACGGCGCTCGACGGGCACCGGCTTGTGACTGCAGACAGGAGAATACTCGGCTGGGCCGGCAGGCTCGACCGGCTGGCTGCAGGCGATTAGGCAACGACCCGGCCCCGGGCCCGCGGGTGATTTCTACTTTCTCAATGGATCCGGTTGAAACTAGGGGCGCGTGCCTTTCTCACCAATGGTGTTGCGCAGTGTCCCCACGTTCTCGAGTTCGATCTCGATGACATCGCCGGGCTGCATGGGTGCCGTCGACCCGGGGGTGCCGGTGAAGATCATGTCGCCCGGTTTCAGCGTCACGTAGCGGCTGATGTAGCTGACCAGGGCCGCGGAGTCGAACACCAGGTCGCTGGTACGCTGCGACTGCATGACCTTGCCGTTCAGCCGCGACTGCAGCAGCAGGTCGTTGTAGTCGACGCCTCGCGCCATGACCGGCCCGACGGTGTCGGCGTCGTGTCGTTCGACTCGCTCGATGAAATGCAGGGTGAGTTCGACAGAACTGATAGTCGAACTTGCACGGCTCTCAAGTGTCAATTTGAATTACCCGCGAACAATGAAAAGGAACTCGCGGCAGAGCCGCAGATGGCTGTGGCATCAATGATCGGGCGACTCCGATGACGGATATCAACAGTTTCTACAACTTTTCGCTGGCAGCGGTCGGGCGCGATGCCCAGCTTGCACTGAATGACACCCGAACGGAGTTGACCACCCGCACTAGTCGCTCGGCACGCTGGATCGGCAAGTTCCGTTTCTCGGCAAATCGTCGTACAACCAACCTGTTCGTCCAGTCGTTGCGCAGCCGCTATGGTTCAGAGGTTGCGGACGGTCTGGTGCGATCCTTTGGACTGGAGAGGTCGGCGCAGTTCGGCAAACCCTTGCGAGCAAGGCAGGTCCGTCAGGTCGTCGACCAGGCGCGGGACATGACGGCAGTGATTCCCTTCGCCGAACAGCAGGTCAACCCGCCCCGGCTCTGGAAGCTCATCCCCGAGTTGACTTTCGAACTGCAAAGGGCATGCGAGAGGGGGTTTGTAAACCAGTTCGTGCTTGCCCGCGACCCTGCGTGCCCGTACCCCCACAGGCAGTCGAGGTTCGCGGCCATGCTGAGACAATGGAGTTCGCAAGCGTAGCGGCCGGAAACGGGCGAACACGGTCGCAGCAAACCAGGGCCCTCTTGATCGACGCACCCAAGACAGCGGGCTTTTTCGGGACCATTCTCCACGAATATTCACATCACCTGGCGTCGGCGGAAAACTCCGATCAGCTCGGGTGGTTGACGGGGCTGGGCGTCATGTTGCAGGAAAACGGATTCATCTCCGATGCATCGCGCCTCGATTCCACCTCCGACCTCCACCCATCGTTCGGCGACCTGGTCGGCAACAAGACCCTGAGGATGGGATTGGGAACCTACGCCGGTACCAATGCGGCGGAGTTTGTCGCTGAAGTGCTGGCCTGGCGCATGAGCCCCGGTTACGGCGAAACGGCCGAGATTCCGAAAATGCCCCCCTACCTGGAAAATTGGGTGCACGAGTACTTCCCGTTTCTGCGACCGGACAGCTAACCCGCATATTGGTGCAATATGCGGGCTAAGGTAGCCTCGTTGGAAATCAGGCGTCCGGCGCTTCGACGGTAGCGGCAACCAGACGCTCGAAGTTCTCGATCCTCGGCTCCATCGCCGCCACCGTTTCGCGCCAGAAACCGGGCTCCGTGATGTCGGCGTCGAGGTGCGTCGCGGCGAGTTCCTCGGTCGACATGCGGCCGGTGTCGGCCAGCAGCGCCTTGTAGCGCTCGAAGAACCCGTCGCCCATCTGTTCGCGCCGCGCGTAGACGCCAAGGCTGAACAGATAGCCGAAAAGATACGGGAAGTTGTAGAAGGGAAGCTCCGAGATGTAGAAGTGCAGCTTGCTGATCCAGAACAGTGGGTCGGGCTCGGACAGGGCATCGCCGTGCCACCTCGTCCACGCGTCGCTCATCAGCGTCTTGAGTTCGTCCGGCAACAGCGGCCGTTCGGCGCGGGCGTCGTAGAAGCGGGTCTCGAACTCGAAGCGGGTCGGAATGTTGAGCAGGAACCCGACCGTCGATGCGACCTCTTCCCAAGCCACGGCCAGTTCCTCGGCAGGCGAGCTGGCCTTGCGCATCAGGGCGTCACGCACCACGGTTTCGCCGAAAATGCTGGCTGTCTCGGCTACCGACATTCCGTAGTGCCGCTGGGCGTCCGGAAGGTCGCGCATCACCCAGTGGTGAAAGCCGTGCCCGAGTTCGTGGGCGAGGATGGCGACATCGGTCATCGAGCCGCCGAAAGTCATGTACACCCGCGGCGCCCGTGACTTGGCGAACGACGTGCAGTAGGCGCCCGGCATCTTTCGGGGCCCCAGTGTGGCCTCGATCCAGCGGTTGCGGGCCATCATGCGGACGAAGTTGCCCATGTCCGGGTGCACGCAGCCATACGCGCCGGCAACGAGGTCGATTGCGTCGCCGAAAGAGATCGCTTGCGGCGAGCCGGGCAGGGAAGGCGCGGGCGCCCGCTGGTCCCATGGCCCGATGCTCTGCTTGCGGTAGGCCCTGGCCATGGCCTTGGCGGCGCGGCGCGCGAGGGCGTTGGACTCCCAGGCCACAGCCATGAGCGTCTCGAGCGTGCTGCGCTCGATGCGGTTAACGTGGACAGGGGCGTCCAGATAGTGAACGGGGCGCTGCCGCGAGCGTTGCCGGCACATCTCCAGCCGCCAGCCGGCTATGGCATTGATGGCGGCCGCGCCGGCCTGGGCGTGCTCGTCCCAGGTTCGGTTGATCGCCCGCCACGCGTCCTCGCGGACGGCGTCGTCCGGCGACATCATCCGCAAAGTCGCCTGGGCGAGGCCCACCTCCTCACCCTTGTTGCCGTCGCTGCCAAGCCGGCACTTGAGGGTGCCGGCGAGCTTGTCGTAGAGCCGCTCCCAGGCATGGATGCCGTCCTGGCCGAGGGCGCTGACGAGATTTTCCTCGCGCAGGCTTAGAAGTTCGTGCCGCCGCCGCCGAGAGTGCTGAACGGCGAATGCGGAAGGGCGCACGCGATCGGCGTCCAGGTACTCGTCGATCAGGTCGTCCGGGGCGAGGTCCAGGAACTGGGACAGTGGTTCCATCGCCGTCCGGAAACGCACTTCGAGCGATTGCAGGCGCCCCTTGAGCGCCAGCGCCGCCGCATCCTCGCCGTCGACGGAAAGGCAGCAATGTGCGTAAGTGCCCGGATTGGCCAACAGCTTGATCGCCTCTTC
>JAPOON010000426.1 GCA_026713405.1 Gammaproteobacteria bacterium | reverse complement strand
CGCGCCCTCGAGGCTGCCGATGCCGCCGACGATGATGATGATGAAGGCGGTGACGATGATCGAGTGGCCGATATAGGGTGTCGGGCTGACCAGAGGCGCCGTCAGGGCGCCGGCGACGCCGGCCAGGGCGGCACCGATGAACATGGCGATGCGCGCCGTCTGGTTCATCGAGATGCCCTGCAGGGAGGCCGCCTCGGCATCCTGGGCGCAGGCGCGCAACGCCCGGCCGAATTTCGAGCGCCTGAGAAACGTCCACAGGGCGGCCAGCAGCAGGACAGCGGCCACGATCACGAACAATCGCTGGTACGTCAGGATTGCGCCGAAGATCTCCAGCTTGCCCTGGGTTGAAGGTGGGACATGGCCCATGCGTCGGCCGAACCCGAACACGACCAGGGTCTGGAGGATGAGCAGGAAACCGATCGACGCGATGAGACCGCCCAGGGGATTGTCGCGCAACGGTCGGAACATGGTGCGTTCCATGACGAGGCCGACCATTCCGACGAAGACCAGTCCAGCCGCGACCGCGAGCAGAAAGGGGAAGTTCTCCTGGGCGTACAGGAATACGACGCAGTAGGCGCCGACCATGTACAGCTCGCCGTGGGCGAAGTTGATGACGCCCATGACGCCAAAGATCATGACCAGCCCGACCGCGATCAGCGCCATGTAGCTGGCGGCATACGTCGCATTGACGGCGGTCTGCCACAGCAGGTCCATCAGCGGGCCTCGCCGGTCGGGCGGAAAAATGCTGCCGGGACCGGGCGATGCCCGGCCCCGGCAGCCTGTACTAGCACGGCAGCGGGGCCATGCGGAACGCGGTGGGCTATCCGCGCTGGTTCCACATCTGGCCCAGGTCCGTCATGTGCTTGATCATCAGGTCCTTGTGCTGGTCCCACCAGGCGGGGATGGACTTGAAGCCCTTGATCCGGGCCTTGCCGCCCTCAATCACCACGACCGGCCAGTTGCCGACCAGGGCGTTGTCGATTCCGAACAGCTCCGTGCCCCACCAGTTGGCTGTGCCGAAGGCGTGCTTGCCGGTACCGTCGGCCTTCATCGCCTCCAGGACGGCCGCCGGTTCGGCGCTGCCGGCGTTGGCGGCGGCGTCTGCCCAGAGATCCATGATCGAGGCGTACTCCCAGGAGACGGCGCTCCATTCCGAGGCGCCGTACCGGTTGGCGTACTCAACGTAGAACTCGTTCGGATTGACGAAGTTGACATCCTCGCTGTTCAGCGCCGGGTCGTCGAAGTCCGGGAACTGGAAGATGAACCCTTCCATGAACTCTTCCGACGTCTTCTCGATGATCTTCTGATAGAAGTCGGCCGTGCAGGAGATGATCTGCCCCTGGTAGCCCTGCTGGAATGCCTGTTCGCACAACGGATGGACGTAGTCGGCGTAGCAGGTGTCCAGGCAGAGGATGTCCGGGTTCCCGGCCATGAGCTTGGTCATGACTGGCGCGAAGTCCGTCGTCGCGGGGTCGAAGAACAGGGGCGCGTCGACCATCTCGATCCCGGCCGCTTCGAAGGCCGCCAGGTAGGTGGCCACCGAGGGCTTGCCGAGCGAGTCGTCCTGCGCGCACATGGCGGCGGTCTTCAGCTCCGGCTTGTTCTCCGCCAGCCATTCGACGCCGGTCACGTTGTAGATCGGGTGCACCTCGCAGGGCGCGAGCAGCGTGGTGCTGTCCGGCGACAGGTCGCTCGGCAGCAGGGTCGAGAAGAGCATGCCTTCGCGCTCGGCGATCGTCTGCACGCCGGGCCAAGTGTCGCCGCCCAGCATCATGATGAACTTGACGCCGTCTTCCTTGATCAGCTTGGTGGCGCCGGTACGCGCCTTCGCTGCGTCGTACTCGTTGTCGTAGCCAACGAATTCGATGTTGTACGACTGGCCGCCGATGCTGACCCCGCCCTTGGCGTTGACCCAGTCCGCCCAGATGAGGCAGCCGTCCAGGCCGGGCTTGCCCCAGGCCGACACCGGGCCGGTGAGGGGGGCCAGGAAACCGATCTTGATGGTGTGGCTGTCAGCGAAGGAGACGCGCGGCAGGCCGGTGCCCGTTGCCGCCAGCGCCGCCCCCGCTGCCGCGGAGGTGCCGAGGAATTTCCGCCTACTGATTTTGCGGTGAAGTGACTTGCGCGACATACGTGCCTCCCAGAATTGATACGCCTGCGCCGGCGCTCGTTTCCCGGCGGTGGGGCCGAAGCGCCGCCCGGCAGCCCACCGCAGGGTCTGCGCGACCGTAACCGGGGGCCAATCCGTCAGCGTCAAGACCAATTCTGACCAATTCGCACGACGGGTCGCCCGAATGTGCACGATTGCGGTCAATCCCCCACAGCATGACAGTTTGGGGGCTGGATGCAAGCGAAATAGGCACTATTGTCGCCGTTCGACGCAATTGGGTCCGGCCCTGCCGAACCCGATGACGGCCAGAAATCACCGCCACATGGGCGTATGGGCACCCATAGTGGTGTAGATTGGTGTAGATTGGTTTCGGCTGCCGAGGCCAAACTTCCAACCGCGCAGGCGGTCCGCGGCAGACGGGACCGCCGGCCAGGACAGTGAGGAAGACTATGGGCAAACGAGTTGCGGTGATCGGCGCGGGGCCGTCCGGCCTCGCCCAGTTGCGGGCGTTCCAGTCGGCGAAGGCCGGCGGGGCGGACGTGCCTGAGGTCGTCTGTTACGAGAAGCAGGCGGACTGGGGCGGTTTGTGGAACTACACGTGGCGCACTGGGCTCGACGAATACGGCGAGCCGGTCCATTGCTCGATGTACCGGTACTTGTGGTCGAACGGCCCCAAGGAAGGACTCGAGTTTGCCGACTATTCGTTTGAGGAGCATTTCGGCCGGCAGATCGCCTCCTATCCACCGCGCGAGGTGCTCTTCGATTACATCGAGGGCCGGGTGAAGAAGGCGGCCGTGCGCGACTCGATCCGTTTCCGCTCGATAGTCCGGCGGGTCGACTACGACGATGCGACGGGCCAGTTCACGGTCACTGCGCACGACCTGCCGACCGACAGCGAGTCCAGCGAGCGGTTCGACCACGTCGTGGTCGCAACCGGCCATTTTTCCACCCCGAACGTGCCGCACTTCGACGGTCTCGACCGGTTCAACGGCCGCGTGATGCACGCCCACGACTTCCGTGACGCCGTCGAGTTCAAGGACAAGGACATCCTGATCATCGGCACCAGCTATTCGGCCGAGGACATTGGGTCCCAGTGCTGGAAATACGGCTGCAAATCGGTCACCGTCAGCCATCGCACCGCGGCCATGGGCTACGACTGGCCCGATAACTGGAAAGAGGTGCCGCTGCTGCAGAAGGTGGTGGGTAACACCTGCACCTTCAAGGACGGCTCAACGGCGGTCGTCGATGCGATCATCCTGTGCACCGGCTATCTGCACTACTTCCCCTTCATGGCGCCGGAGCTTCGCCTGCAGACCGCCAACCGGCTCGCGGCGGCCGACCTCTACCAGGGCGTGGTGTGGATCAACAATCCGAAGCTGTTCTATCTCGGCATGCAGGACCAGTGGTACACCTTCAACATGTTCGACGCTCAGGCTTGGTACGTCCGCGACATCATCATGGCCCGCATCCAGGTGCCGGACCGGGCCGCAATGGCCGCCGACGTCGCTGACCGGGAGGCCCGGGAGGATGCCCTCGAAGACGACTACGGCGCGATCCGCTACCAGGGCGACTACGTACGGGAGCTGATTGCCGAGACGGACTATCCCAGCTTCGATGTGGACGGCGCGAACGAGGCCTTCTTCCAGTGGAAGAAGCACAAGAAGCAGAACATCATGACGTTCCGGGACAACGGGTACAAGTCGGTGATGACCGGCACCATGGCGCCGACCCACCACACCCCCTGGGTCGATGCCATGGATGATTCGATGGAGAGCTATCTCGGGAACGAATAACGCGGCCCCGGGGCCCCGCCATGGGCGATCTGTCGACGGAATGGGAGTGGGACGCGCTCTCGGCCGCCGCGCTGGACGCCTATCGCGCGGCGCGGCGCGCCGAAGCAGTCCACCTGTGGCAGCGGGCGGGCGCGCTCGCGCGGGGTTTCCCCGAGGGCGACCCGCGCCGGGCCGCCAGCGCGAACAATTCCGCGCTCGCTCTCCTGATCGATCAGGATCACGACGGCGCCGTTGCGGCCCTGTCGTCGGCCCTGTCGGCGTGGGAGGTGTCGCTCGAGTGGACGCGCGGCATGGCGGTTGCAGCCGTGGCCCGCAGTTCGCTGTATCACCAACGCCTCGAACAGCGCCATGTCCGGACCTACGGCGATGTCCGGCGCGCCCGGCACCGTGCGTTCCTGACGGGCGCCATCGCCCTGACCCGCTTCAATCTTGCGATTGCCCGGCTCTTCGTGGACGACGACGAAACGGCCGACGACCTGCTCGTCCCCGCGCTTGCCGAACGCGAGCAGGCGTTCGGGCCGAACAATCCGGAAGTCGTGACCATTGCGCGGGTGCTGTCGGGCCGGGCCGACGCCACCGCGGACGACTCCCGGATGGCGCAGTACGACGCCAAGATCCAGACCGCTGGCGGCCGGCAGGCGCCCGATGTCCTCGATGCGTGGCGCCGGGAGCAGCCGCTGGACATGAACGACACTCGTCGACTGCTGGCAGCGGGCTATCTCACGGCAATGGCGCATCAACGGGATTTCCTGTAGCGGGGTCGCGATGTGGCCAATTCCACGATCGCTGCCGCTCCGGGCTGCCGGGGCAGATTGCCGTCGGGCAGAGCAGTTCATAGGCTAGGGAACGGAAGAAGGTGCAAGGTTCGCAATGAGGATCGAGACGCCGCGACCGCGGCTTAGGCAACAGCCGTCGACAGCCGGCGGCGTGCTGGTCCCCGGGGTGCCCTCGCTGGGCGTCGGGGTCGAGCGCTACGTCGCCGAAGGCGCCGGCGCGACCGTGTTCTCGCTGGAGCCGGGCGATACCGTCGCGGTGCGTGACCGCGAGGGCCGGCAGGCG
>JAPOON010000425.1 GCA_026713405.1 Gammaproteobacteria bacterium | reverse complement strand
TGGGATTGACTTCGGTGAGGTCGGCGAAAATCGAATTCGGAAGAAGTGCGTTGGCTTCGCCGCCCGATATGACGTCCAGATGCACATCAGCCGTAACCGTTGCCACGCGCTGCCCGTCCTGGCGGCGAATGGCCGGCGGCGACGTGCCCATCTCCAGCTCCGCCACCTGGCTCAGCGGCACCTCCGCCCCGGTGGGCGTACGGATCAGGTAGTGCTCCACATCGGTAATGGCGTTGCGCTCGTCGGCGGGCAGGCGGACATAGGCGCGCACTTCTTCCCGGCCCCGCTGCAGGCGCAGCGCTTCGGCGCCGAAGAAGGCGGCCCGGGCCTGGCGGGCAAGGTCATCGAGGGTGAGCCCGAGCGTGCGCGCTTCCGGGCGCAGCATGAGCTGGATTTCGCGAACGCCCGGCGCATGGTCCGAACGAACGTCGAAAACGCCGCCGATGCGGCGCAACTCATCGACCACCGAAGTGGCGATTTCCCCGAGGCGGTCCGGGTCCGGGTGCGACAGAACCGCCTCCACCGGGCTCCCCAGGTCGATGACCTCGCCGCTGAACGCAATGCCGCGCACGTACGGAAGCACTCCCACCTCCTCGCGCCATTCCTGCACCACGTCGATGGTCGACAGGTCCCGCTGCTGGGCGCTCACGAGCTTGAATTCGACGGTGGCGATGTTTCCTTGCGGGTTCAGCGAGAGGTTCGGGACGAGGCCGCCGCCTTCCACCCGCGGACCCTGGCCGACGATCACGGTCACCCCGTCGAGCAGGGGCGGTGCGTCGTCGTCCATCCCGGCCGATAGCCGTTCCAGGACCCGATGCCCCGCCTCCTCCAGTTCCGTGGCCACCTCGTAGGTGCGGTGCGCGGGGGTGCCGTCCGGCATTTCCAGGCTGGCGTTCACGAAGTCGCCTTCCACCACGTCGGCCAGGGTCGTGGTGATGATTCCGGCCGGCAACAGGGATCCGCTGATCACCAGCAGGCCCACGGCACCGGCGACCACGACCGCTGGCTGGCCGGTGGCGAAGTGCAGCCCCTTGTCGAGCGGTCCGGCTATGAAGGCCTGCAACAGCTGGTCTACCCGGTCCTGGGTGCGCGCGAAGAATCGGTCGATGGCACCGGTGGGTGTCCAGTCCGGCCCGTGCAGGTGGGACAGGTGGTTGGGCAGGATCAGCACCGATTCGGCCAGGGAGATCACCAGCATGGCGATGATGACCACCGGCAGCGCGCCCCAGATCTCGCCGATGCCCCCCGGAATGAAGAGCAGCGGAGTGAACGCGGCGATCGAGGTGAGAACGGCGAACGTCAGCGGCGTCTTGATGCGCCTCGTTCCGCGGATGGCCGCGACCACCCCCGCAGTGCCCCGTTTGCGTTCCAGGTGAATGTGCTCCGCCACCACGATGGCATCGTCGACGATGATGCCGATCGCCAGGACGAAGGCGAACAGCGATATGGTGTTGATGGCGATGTCGAGCGCCAGCATCACGCCCAGGGCGCCGATACCGGAAACAAGCAGCCCGACCACCACCCACAGCGCCAGCCGTATCTCGAGAAACAGGGCCAGCGCAACGAACACCAGCATGAGGCCCAGCAAGCCGTTCTTGAGCAGCAGATCGAGCCGCTCCGAATAGGTCTGCGACTCGTCGTTCCAGACGGTGATGTCCACGCCTTCCGGCAACGACGGGACAACGACATTGGCCAGGTGCTCGTTCACGGCAGTGGCCACGTCCATGACCTGTTCGCCGTCGGCTCGATAGACCTCCACGAAGACGCCCGGCTTGCCCTGGTGGCGGATGACCAGGTCGGTGTCCTGGAAATCGTCCCGCACCCGGGCGATGTCGCCCAGGCGCACGACGGTACCGTCGCCGCGGCTGAGCACCACGATGTCCTCGAAGTCCTGCTGATCGTAGCGCCGGCCCAGGGTGCGCACGCGCACCTGGGCGTCCCGGGTATCGATGCTGCCCGCGGAGAGCTCCAGCGAACCGCTGCGCACCACACCGGCCACGTCCTCGAGCGTGAGCCCCAGGGCGCGCAGGCGGTCCAGCGGCACTTCTATGGAAATCTCGTAATTCCGTGCCCCCGTGGTCTCGACGTAGGAAACGCTCGGCAACGTCGCCAGTTCGTCTTCGATCTGGTGGGCCAGTTCCTTCAGCGACCGCTCCGGGATGTCGCCGTAGACGATGATGCGGATGATGCTCTGGCGGTTGGTCATCTCCGTGAACTCGGCCCGCTCCGCCGCGCCGGGAAACGTCTGGATGCGCCCGACCGCGGACTTGATGTCGTCCAGCGCCCGGCCCATGTCCGTCCCGGAGGTGACCTCGACCCGCACCGATGCCATCCCCGGTGCGGCCACGGACTTGACGGATTTCACTTCCTCGATGGAGCTGACTTCCTCCTCGATCTTGACGACGATCGATTCCTCGACCTCGTCCGGCGTGGCGCCCGGATAGGCCATGGACACTTCGATGGTAAAGAACGGCACCGTGGGCCAGGCTTCCCGCTCGAGGCCGGTAAGCGACACCAGGCCCATCGCCAGGATGCCCAGCATGAACAGGTTGGCGGCGACGCGATTGCTCGCCATGTAGGCGATGGGTCCGCCCGGCTCCCCCTGGTAGGCGTCGTTCTGGGCCATAGCCGTCAGCGTTCCCCGGTGCGCACGCGCATGCCGTCGGTGGCGTAACGGATACCGCCGATGACGGCGGCCTGACCGTCCTCGAGGGGCCCGGTCACGAAGATCTCGTCATCCCCGCGCTGCAGCACCCGCACCGGTACGATGCGCAGGGTGCCGCCGTCGCGCACCGCCCAGATCACGTTGCCCGGCTGCAGTGCGGCGCGCCGCACCCGGAAGTAGCGCTGCGGCGCCAGTCCCTGGATCTCCACCGTCACGAACTTGCCCAGCAGCAGTGGCGGAGTGCCGTTCAGGCCGCCTGCCGACCCAACCGGTTCACCCGAGGCAAAAGGATCGGGTACGCGCACGATGACGTCGATGGTTCTCGACAGTTCATCGAGCGTCGCTTCCGCCCGGTCGACATGGCCGCGCCACGCGTACCGGGTATCGCCGTATTCCGCAATCACCCGAGCCTCGACCGGTTCGTCGGACTCGGCCGTCGACGCATCCCAGAGCCCGGGGATCAGGGCGGCGTCGGCATCCGACAGCGGCACGACCACCTCCACCGATGCCGCGGCGATCAGCCCACCCACGGTCTGCCCCACGCCCACGAGCTGCCCCACATCCACCGATTCCTCCCGGACGAAGCCGTCGAAGGGCGCCCGCACACGGGTACGGGAAAGCGCCAGCTTTGCTTCCGCAACGCTGGCCTCATCACGGTCGAGGGCGGCCCGGGAGGCGTTGAGCTGCGGCTCCCGGAGCGTCAGCGGGCTGGCCAGGCCCAGCGGTGCCGCCCCCGCTTCCCGGTTCGCGTAACGCTCGTATTCAGCCCGCGCAAGCGCCGCCTCTTCCTGGGCCTCGAGGTACTCGGACTGGCGGGCGGCAAGCGAGGCTTCGGCTTCCCGCAGCCGGTAGACGTAGTCCTCCTCTTCGATGCGGAACAGTGTCGCCCCGGCTTCGACGCGCCTGCCGCTCCGGAAGGCCGGATTGACCCAGACCACGCGGCCGCCCACCTGGGCGGCGACATCGACTTCCGCGCTCGGCCGCACCGTGCCGGCGCCATGCACGGGTATCGCACCGGAACCCGCCACCGCAGAGGCGGTTCGCACATACGGGATCTGCGAAGGCGGCTCACTCCGCTCGGGCTCCGGGGCGAGCGATACCAGAAAGACGGCCAGCGTCACGGAGCCGATGAGAATGGCCGCTGCGATCAGGAAACCCCTGCCTCTAGTCATGCTGAATCACTCGATATAAGCGGATGCGAGTTGAGATGACGGCGCGGAAGGTGCGTTACCCTCCCCGACCGCTGCCGCCCCTTCAATTGTCCAGGCGCCGCCCAGGGCCCGGTGCAACGCAAGCCGCGCGTAGCCCAGATCGCGTTCGGCGCCTGCAAGCGCGGACTTGGCCCCCACCAGGCTCTGCGATGCCGCCAGATAGATGGCGTAGTTCCCCACCCCGCCAACGTAGCGCTCTTCCTGCAGCACTGCCTCGGCGCGGGTCTCCTGCACGTAGGCCGTCAACAGGCTGACCCGCCGCCGGTTCGCCTCCAGGACGGTGAGCGCCGCCTCCACCTCGTTGACCGCGGAGACCACGGAACGCCCGAGTGCGGCGGCGGCCTCTTCGAGACGCGCCTCGGCAAGTGCCACCTGGCCCCGCAGGCGCCCGCCCTGAAATACCGGCGCGAGCAGATTGGCGCTCAGGTTCCTGAACCATTGATCCGTATCGAACCACTCGCCCGAATCGGTGCTCTGCAAGCCGATGGAGCCGGAAAGCGACAACGACGGCAGCAGCTCGGCGCGTCGGACGCCGACGGTGTAACGCGCAGCCTCGGCCCGCTGAATTGCGGCACCGACATCGGGCCGCTGCGCCAGCAGGTCGGCCGGAATTCCCGCCGGCACCGGCGCTGTGACCGTGGCCGGCGAGAGCGCATCGGGAATCATTTCCTCCAGGTCCTCACGGTAGCCGCCCAGCAACACCCACAGCCGCGCTTCGGCATCGGCCAGGCGGCCCTCGATGAGGGGCAACTCGGCTTGCCCGTCGCGCAGGCTGCGCCGGGCCGCATACAGTTCGCGAATGTCCGCCACCCCCTTCTCGTAACGAACCGCCGCCAGCGTTTCCTGTTCCTCGAAGATCCCCACGATCTCCCCGGCAAGCTGCCGTTGCCGGCGCAGGTCGACAATCTCCAGATAGGTACCCACCGTCTCGGCGAGGATGCCGATCCGGGCGGCCTGGAAATCCGCTTCCTGCGCCAGCCGTTCGGCGCCGGCGGCGCGCGCCGCATTGCGGTCCCGGCCCCAGAAGTCGAGTTCATAGACGAATTCCGCGCCCAGCGTGTACGTGGTCAGGTCGAGGCGGTCAGGCAGCACCACACCGAACGTCTCGGTGACCTGGGAGCCCAGGCCCAGTTCGTCGAGCTGGGCGCCGAGCCCGGCATTGGTGGGCGCATCGAATTGGTTGACGCCCAACGATGCCTGCACCGTCGGGAACCGGGCAGCGACGGCGATGCGCGCCCGGGCCCTCGCCTGCTCGACCCGCGCGACCGCTTCGGCAAGTTCGAAGTTCGACTCGAGCACCCCGTCCATGATCCGGTTCAGTGCCGGGTCTTCGAATGCGCGCCACCACTCAAGGGGTGCGTGGCCCCGAGTGCCCTCGCCACCGGCAAACTCTGCGGGCACCTCGGGCGCCGGTCCCGCATCCGGCAAGGTCTGAATCGTTGAACACGCAACCGTCAACCACAGGATGAGGAACAGCAACAGCGATTTGAAAACTCGTTCCATAACGCTGTCCGCCCCTGCATGCCGGGGGCTAGCAGCCCGGGCGTTCCCGGCGCCCCGCAAACCGATTCCGCAATCAACGTGTTCCATGCGAGTCCGGAACCCGGCGCGCCGGGACGAGGACGCGCAAGGAACATCAATGCTCGGTTGTGGGATGAGAGCGGGTGTGAGGTGCGGGCCTCCAGCACCTTTAAAGCAGTTCAGCGCGCCCGGAATCCACCGACAGCCTG
>JAPOON010000424.1 GCA_026713405.1 Gammaproteobacteria bacterium | reverse complement strand
TTCCAGGCAATGCGCACCTCGCCTCCCGGCAGCGACACTTTCACGGATTCATCGAGTCTTCCCTTCAGCCGGCCCGCCACCACTGCCGCGCAGGCGCCGGTGCCGCAGGCCAGCGTTTCTCCGACACCGCGCTCATAGACGCGCAGGCGGACGAAACCGCGGTCCACCACTTCGCAGAAGCCGATGTTGGCGCCCTGCGGAAACTGTCGATGGCCGGTCAGGGCGCGGCCTGCCGCCGCGACATCGGCAGCCTCCGCATTGTCCACGAACAGCACGCCGTGCGGGTTGCCCATTGATACCGGGGTGATCTCATACGTCTCGCCATCGACCTCGAGGGAGTGACTCAATCGATCCTGTTCGGCGGCAAATGGTACATCTTCGGGATGGGTGGATGGGACGCCCATGTCGACCCGCACGCCCTGATCGAGGAGCGCGGTGCGGATGCGCCCGGACTCCGTTTGCAGCTCCAGCTCGGTCTTCGGACTCAGGTTTTCCCGGCGGACGAAGTGCGCGATGCAGCGGGCGCCGTTGCCGCACTGTTCGGCGCTGCTGCCGTCGGCGTTGTAGATGCGGAACCAGAAGTCCGCATCGGGTTCCGTGGGAACATCCAGCGCAAGCAGCTGGTCGAATCCGATCCCCGTTCTCCGGTTCGACCAGCGCCGCACCGCCTCGGGTTCGATTTCCAGGTTCTGGGTAACCAGGTCGATGACCATGAAGTCATTGCCCAACCCATGCATCTTGGCAAAACGCAGGTTCATCATTCCTGCTCCGCCGGCGTCCGCTCCAGGCGCAACTGATCGCCGATGTGTTCCCGGTGCCTCACGACCCGAAACTTTCCGCCTTCCACCAGCACCTCGGCGGGCCGCCCCCGGGAGTTGTAGTTCGAACTCAGCGCCATGCCGTAGGCGCCCGCGGTGTGCACGGCCAGCAGGTCTCCGGCCGCCACGGTCAGTTCACGATCCCTGGCCAGGAAGTCGCCGGTCTCGCAGATCGGGCCGACCACGTCCCAGGTACCGGCCTCCGCCTCCGCCGATGGCGCCTCCACCCTCTCGACGGCGTGCCAGGCGCCGTACAGGGAGGGACGCAACAGGTCGTTCATCGCCGCATCCACGACGATGAAGCTGCGCTGACCGGCTGACCGCGCCGGCTTCAGGTATTCGATGCGGGTCAGCAACACACCGGCGGACGCGGTAAGGAAACGCCCGGGTTCGATGACCAGCCGCTGGGGCTGCCCGGCCATGCGTTCGGTGACCGCCGCGCCGAGGGCCGCGAGATCCAGCGCCTGTTCATCCCCATAGGCGATGCCGAAGCCACCGCCGACATCGATATGCTCGACCCGGGTTCCTCCGGAGTCCAATCGCCCCGTGATCTCGAGAAGACATTCCAGCGCTTGAAGGTATGGCTCCGGTGAATGGATCTGCGAGCCGATGTGACTGGCAATGCCTTTCACCTCCAGGCATGGATGACGGTCGGCCAGCGCGTACAACTCCTGCGCCTCTTCCGGGGAAACGCCGAACTTGCTCTCTTTCAGGCCGGTCGCTATGTACGGATGGGTGTTCGCATCCACGTCCGGATTGACGCGAACGGCGACCGGCGCAACGCTTTCCAGCAGTTCCGCCTGGGTCGCCAGGCGCTTGAGCTCGGCCTCGCTCTCCACGTTGAAGCAGCCGATGCCCAGCTTCAGGGCCAGGTCGATTTCCGCAACGGACTTGCCCACACCGGAGAAGACGGCCGCACCGGGCGGCGCCCCGGCGGCCAGCACCCGCTGCAGTTCACCGCCGGACACGATATCGAAGCCCGCCCCGAGACCATGCATGAAACGCAGTACACCCAGGTTGGAATTGGCCTTGACGGCGTAACAGACCGCAGCATCGGGGAAGGCGCTCTGCAACGCGGCGTATTGAGCAGCGATGGCCTGGCCGGAATACACGTAAGCCGGCGTGCCCACGGCAGCCGCGATATCGGCCAGGGAGACCGGCCCGGCATGGAGCACGCCCTCATGAACGCGGAAAGTCACGTCAGGCCCGCCGTCCCGACCCGAACGATTGCCCTGCAACGCTGCGTCGCTCCAACGTCGGTGCGCGTTCCCGTGTTCCACGCACTACCCATGCCATCGCCCGGTCTCGCGAATCTCCCGAGGCGGCAGACCCGTGGAGTGCTTCTTCCTCCGGCAACGTCAGGGGTCCTTTCTGACCGCAGGTGGCCACCAGGAACGAAAGCAGGACACAGGCAAGCCAACGCATGGCAAGGACGCTCAGATCCGGTTCCGGGCAGCGGCAATCGCCCGGCTGACCGCCTCGGGGGCCGTACCGCCAACGTGTTCCCGGGCCGCCACCGAACCGTCGACGTCAAGCACGTCGAACACGTCCGCGTCCACGCCCGGCCCCGCCAGGGCCCTGAGTGTCTCCAGGGGCAGGGCATCCAGGCTCGTGCCCTGTTCCACGGCATGAGCCACCGCCCGGCCGACCGCAGCATGCGCATCGCGGAACGGCTCTCCCTTGCGGACGAGATAGTCGGCAAGATCCGTCGCCGTGGTGAACCCTTCCACCGCGGCGGCGCGCATTGCCGCAGCGTTGACCTCGACGTTGGGTATCAGGCCCAGCATGGCCGCCAGGCAGTTGCCGAGCGTGTCGACGGCATCGAACAGGGGCTCCTTGTCCTCCTGGTTGTCCTTGTTGTAGGCCAGCGGCTGGCTCTTCATCAGCGTCAGCAACGCGAGCAGATGACCGTAAACGCGGCCCGCCTTGCCGCGCACCAGTTCCGGCACGTCGGGGTTCTTCTTCTGCGGCATGATGCTGGAACCCGTGCAGAAGCGGTCCGGCAGGTCGATGAAGGAGAACCGCTGGGAGTTCCACAGCACCAGTTCCTCGCACCAGCGGGAGAAGTGCATCATGGTGATCGAGGCCGCGGCGCAGAATTCGATGGCGAAGTCCCGGTCGCTGACCGCATCCAGGGAGTTCTCGGCAACCGCATCGAATCCGAGTTCTTCCGCCACCGACTGGCGGTCGATGGGAAAGGTCGTGCCGGCCAGCGCCCCCGCGCCGAGCGGCAGCACGTTTACCCGGGCACGGCAGTCGAGGAGACGGTCGCGGTCGCGCAGCAGCATTTCGAACCAGGCCAGCATATGGTGGCCGAAGGTGACCGGCTGTGCTGCCTGCAGGTGGGTATAGCCGGGCATGACCGTCGCACGATGGTGTCGCGCGGGGGGCCCCGGCCGCGGCGGCGCGCGCAGCACCCTCTCCCCCTCCCAGGGCGGCGCGGGGGCGGCGCGCG
>JAPOON010000423.1 GCA_026713405.1 Gammaproteobacteria bacterium | reverse complement strand
TGGACTTGTTCAGCAGTTCCAGCGCACGGTACAGGGCGATGTCGTATTCACTAAAACCGTTTGCAAGCTCTGGCGAATCCTGTGAGTCGTCACTCGATACCGCGCCGCCACCCGTGTCCGCCGGCGGCGATGCCCGCACCGTGGTTTCGCTGACTGCTTCGGGTGGCGCGGGCGGGCCGTCCCTGGAACTGACACTGCCCAACGGCTGGGCGGCCCGCGATTTGGCTGACTCAAGGGAACTCGTGTCGCGCATCGTGGCGTCACGCACTGCATCGACTGACTTGGGCAAGGTTTCGCCATCAGAGCCGGATGCTTGGTCCGAAGGCCCGCTTCGTGTAGCCGGTTTCGGCTGTTCGTTCTCCGGACTTGGCAACGCCCCGTTCGACGCGTCCAGCCAGGGCGACCGGAACAGGCAGTCACGTTCCGATTGAACGCCTACCCATGCTCCCAGCAGATGCAACTGCCACAATTCCTCGACACGCTCCTCGAATCGAACCCGCAACGCCTGCGCAAGCCGCCGACCCGCCCCGGAAGTGCCATCGTTTTCCTCAAGGAGTTGATCGAGGACCTGGGATTTTCTCTTGATAGTAGCCGCCAAATTCTCGATCTTGGCCGCGATAACCCGGTTCGCGGATAGATGATCGGCCATGCGGCGCATCCCCGCCTCGTCCAACGTGTCAAGATAGAACCGTTTCAGCAAATCCACCGTCTCACGATCGCGTTCACCATCCGCCTCGATCCAGCCTGCGGCATTGCGGAGCTTTGTCAGTCTCTGAGTTCGTAGCGTGCTCAGGGCAACGCTCGAAGAAGCCTGCGTGTCGTTTCGGTCCACTGTACCCAAGCTTTGCTCACTGGCTTGTTGAAGCAAACGCAACTCACGATTCGCGTCCAGCACAGCCTTGTGGAGGCCGCTTGAAGACCGCGGCGGCGTGGCAAACGAATGCCAGTCGACTTCCTCGTCCGTCAAACCAGTCGTGGCTCCCGTCAATCGTTCCTGCATTTCCGGCGATGGTGAGCCGGCTGGCCCGACCCGCTCGTATACGGGCGAGGTTCTCGCGCCCTTCGCCGCCTCCCTTCGCCACGACGGTTCTGACGGTCGATCCGCGCTCATCCGGTCAATGTGGTCGTCGTCTTCTTCGCCCGTCGACGACAACTCGTCCACGAGAGCCTCGAGTTCCGCCTGCAGGGCCTGGGGATTGTCCGGGGTAGCCTGATTGATGCGCAGGAATTCCTGCAGGGCCGGGCTTTCGCCCAACTGACCCTCCACCCCCCCCATGGCCGGGCGAGAGGCTGATGAAACGTCGATCGCAGCTGGCGGAGAATCCGGCGAATTCCGAAGGGGGGCGGGCATCTCGCGCAAAGGACGGGTTTCGCCCGCCTGGTTATGCGGTCGACGCTGCGGTACCCCAGTCTCAACCCTGCCAGACTCGGCGAACGTACGCAGTTTGCGAACCGCCGTTCGAATAAACTGGACCAGACGCGAACGAAGGCTTCGGTCTCTTCTGTCAGCATTGGGGGCAGTCCCCGACTGCCCGTGTTCCCCTACGCCCGTAGCGCAGTTCGCTGATGCAGCCCGCTCCGATACACGGCGGCCGTTGAAGTTGCCTCCCTGTCGCCCCGACCCGGATTGTCCAGCCCCCTCGCGAGTCCCGCTGGTGGCCGGTTCCACCACACTCGGCGCTCGTTCCATGTTGCCTCCTGATTCGGCCCCATCGTCACGCACAACCGCCATCCTGCCCGGGTCGCGTGATGAATCACTGCGAAACTTCCTCAAGCCGGCCCACCGGAACCGACAGCCCGCCGCTTATCCCTCGCTGGGTGCTTTGACCCGCCACGGAAGGCGATCGAGATCGCATTTGCTGTTGGACTGAATCCGCCCCCGAAAGTTCCTTCGAACCCACAATCTTTTCGTCACCGTCGATCCCACGGGATGACCAGACCAAACGGAAAACCAAATTCAGGATAAAGTCGAAAAGTTTCACAAACCGCAACAGGCTGCCCATATGACTATCCCACTGACAAACCTGACGACGACCCATTCAGTGCCCGGCCGGGAGATTCAGGAAACACTCGGCATCGTCACGGCCGAATGCGTGCTGGGCATCAACGTCTTCCGCGACATGCTCGGCGGCCTGCGGGACATCTTCGGAGGCCGCAGCGGCACACACCAGAAAGCGCTCAGGCAGGCACGCCAGACCTGCCTCGAGGAACTCGCGGCGCATGCCGAAGAACTCGGCGGCGATGCGGTCATCGGCGTCGACCTCGATTTCAGCGAGATCAGCGGCGGGGGCAAGGGCATGGTATTCCTGGTCGCCTCGGGGACGGCCGTTCGCCTTCGATGACGGCAGCCCTCAAACCCATTACGGCCGGTTATTCACGGTACGCCCTGCTGCTGCTGACGGTAGTCTTCCTGGTACACAACCTCGACCGGCAGATCATGTCCATCCTGCTGGTGCCGATCCAGAACGAACTGGGGGCCAGCGACACCGCAATGGGCTTCCTGACGGGATTCGCCTTCGCGGCGGTGTACGCCAGCTTCGCCTGGGCGGCCGCCTATTTCATCCGCATACACGGTTTGAGCACCACGGAAGTCGGGCTCAGGATCGGCCTGGTCACGGGCCTCGGGGCGGCGCTGGGCAATTTGATCGGCGGTTTCATGACGGACAGGCTGAGCGCCCGGAGCAAGAGCTGGTACATGGGCGTGGTGGGAATTGCCAACCTGTTGTCGGTTCCGCTGGTATTCGCTTTCCTCAATGTGGCCGAACCCGGCTGGGCCATGTTCGCCTATCTGCCCATGATCGCCTGCATGGCGGCTTCCGCGCCTGCCGTGGCTACCGTGACCCAGGGCATCGTCCGGCCCGAGATGCGCTCCATGAGCTATACGACGCAGTACATGGTGACCAGTCTGTTGGGTATGGGCGGCGGCCCGTTCCTGGTCGGGCTGACCAATGACCTGCTGGCCCCCCAGTTCGGGGAGTTGTCCATTCGCTACTCCATGCTGGGCGT
Source organism: Gammaproteobacteria bacterium (assembly GCA_026713405.1). The sequence continues at coordinate 3,751 of JAPOON010000423.1, read as the reverse complement.
CATCGGTACCACGGCGCTCGTTTGCGGCTTGACGTTCTGCTGGGCAAGTCGCAGTGTCGGGGCGACATGGCGTTGGCGGAAACCGCCATGGACCGCGGCAAAGACTGATCCTGCCGCCGCCCGCGGGACGCCGACCCTGGCTGGCAAGAGAATGCACCCGGCGGATCATTCCGGCTACGGCAGCAGCGCGGAAGCTTCCCTCACGTCCTGAACGACATCCAGGCGCAACAGCGAGTCGATCAACCGGTCGATCTGTTGTTCCGGTATCGGGTGCCTGGCGTATTGCAGGCAATCCTTGAATTTCGCAATGACGTATTCCTCGGACATCGGGTTGTTCGGGTGCCCGAAAACGATGTTGAGTCGATCGGAGAAAGCCTGTCCGTCCTTCGTCTGGACTTCAACGATGGCCGGTGTGATCTCGGCAGCGGGGCCAAGCTCGTCACTGACCCGATATTGCACGCGGCGAATGGCGGCCAGCACATCGCGACTCCGCAGATTCGCCGGGAGAAAATCCGCGATCCGGGGCGTTTTGATTACGCCAACGGCAACCGTAAAGAAGAGCGAAAACTTTGCTTGAATGCTCATGGTCGGCGCCCTCTTTTCAACCTCGGGTTCGCAGAACAGGTCTCGCGTTCCCTCAGAGACGACCAGCGTGATCTGCCTGATGTTCGCCGGCACGATGCTGTTCTGAGCGAGAATCCTGCGGGTTGCCTCCACGTAGCCGTGGGTCAGGCGGCAACAGGGCCAGGGCTTCAGGCTGACCCCGGCGTGGCGGTACTCCTCCCCCAATCCCGACAGCAGCCGTTCCGCATCAAAGCGGTTGTCGTAGTAGTTTTCAAAAAAAAGCTCAATCCCGTTGCGGCATGCCTTGACGCCACTCCCGGCCAACAACGCGCACAGCACCCCCTCCTTGTTGATGAAACCGTCCCGGATCGCGCGCAACTCCGACTCCGGCGCCGCGACGGCATCGAGTTGTCCGTGACAGCGGTGCAATGCAAGGCCGAGCGCATTGATCAGTTGGCCTTCGCTCAGGCGCAGCAGCTTGCCGGCGGCAGCGGTCGCGGAGAAGACCCCGAAATTGCTGATCGGAAACCAGCGGTGATCGACGCCGAGCTTGCCGGTGGGGGATGCGGACAGGCGCGCGCCCAGATCACCGCCGAGGGCAACCGCGGTGATAAACTCCCTGCCGCTCACGTTGCCCAGGCGCTCGGCAACGGCGAGCGCCGCTGGAACGGTTTGTGCCGACGGATGATGACCCAGGTCGTCGATTGTGTCGTCGTAGTCCAGGACGTGGGCGAAGGAGCCGTTGAGATAGGCAGCCATGACGGCGGAGCCTGTCTTACCCAGCCCTATCATCGTCGACCGGCCCGGGCCGCTCTCTTGTGTCACGATTTCCGCCAGGCGTTCGCAGGTCGGGTCCAGGCTGGAGGGCGGCACCATGACGCCGAGCGTGTCCAGAATGCTGAGCCTCGTTTTTTCCCGAACGTCGACCGGGATACTGTCGTAATCGGTCGCAGCAATGGAACGCGCTATCGTCTCAGTCAGATGCAACTGTCATCCCCCTCAGTCTTGCGCCAGACTTCCGCCACCGCGGCTGAGTCAATTTCGTACTCACCTGGTGGTGTACCGTCGCGCCGTTGTGCACCCCGCCAATCGGTAAAACCGCCGATGAGGCGCAGCCGCCCCACGCTGGCCGAGTGGACCACCTTCGTGTAACGCTGTTCACAAAGAAACGGGGCGTCGAACTCCACGCGTTCAAGTACCTGACAGGCCGGAACACCCCCCGCGGCCAGCGCGATAACCCAATCCTCTACCGTCCTGCCCGACACAACCCGAGCCATCGCCGCCGCAAGCGCCGCATCACCGGCGCCGGCAAGGTCGGCCAGCCCCAGGATGTCGAGCAACGTCTCGCGCTGCTCCCGGGTACGCGCCGATATCGCCATCCACCGGTCCTGCGCGCGATAGTAGCGCCGGCAAGCATCGGGGCCGGGATGATCCATGCCGCCGAGAGCCCGCCCCGGACGGCCCGGATACCTGGTCAGCTCACCGCTTTGCAGCAACGTCGAAACTGCCGCGAGCGAGGTGAATACGCGTTGCGCAACACATCTGGTCTCGCGTACGTAAAGCGCCGCCAGGGTCCCGAGGGCGCCGACGGCGCCAGTAGTGACATCGTGTACCGGAGCGCCGGCCGTAATCGGCCGACCCTCCCCGCCCTGCACTGCGGCAAGCCCGCTGAGGGTCTGCAGCAGCGGATCGAATCCCGGAAACTCGGCCCACGCCCCCGTCTGCCCGAACGCGGTGACCGAGCAACGAACGAGATTCGCGTTTGCGCGCGCGTACACTTCGGGCTGCAACCGAAGACGTGCAAGGCTCGCAGGGAGCAGGTTGTCGACGGCCGCATCGGCGCGCGCGATCAGCTCGAGAAATTCTTCCCGTTCACCGGCATCGCGAAGGTTGAGCCTGACTGCTTTCTTGTGTTCATTGACGATGGCGTATGGGGCGGTAAACACGCTGTACGGGTCTCCATCGGGGCTCTCCACCTTGATGACTTCCGCACCGTGAGTGCCCAACAGACTCGACACGAATGGCCCGGCAAGAAACGTCGAAGAATCGACCACTTTCAGGCCCGTGAGCGGCAGAACCCCCGGCTCCGGCCGCTTTCCCCCGGGTTCGGGGAGCGCCGCGCCCTTCCACAGGTCACGCATGTCGGCGAGGTCTCCCGGCACGGGAACCGGGCCCGCCCGTCCCGGGGTCCGCTCCATGTCCGCGGCAACTCCCGGCATGACAAGCTCACCCACCACCGGGTGCGCCACGCGCACCGGCGGACAGGCGCCCGCGATCACCTCGCCTTCCAGCCAGGCATCGGGAGCCAGCACCGGAGCCGCGGGCACATCGGCTGCCCGAAACGCCTGCAGCCAATACGCTGCCGTCCGTGACCTGAAGACGGGTTCCAACTCGGCGGCCACCCGGCTCGCGATCTCCGGGCGCATGATGTTCGTGAAGTCGCCGGCCACATCTTCCCGGGCCATCACATCCACCCGGTCGAGCACATCGAGCGCCCGGAAGAACAGCTCCGGAGACAGCGCGCCGAGAAATATCCAGCGCTCGTCACCACATTGATACAAGCGGAACTGGCACCCTCCGCCGATCAGCTTGCCGGAGGAAACGATGGGCGGGCCGTCGATGGAAGCGGTCATGAGCGTGCACAGCGCCGCCCCCGCGGCCTGCAGGCCGGTGACCACGGCAGAGCGCCCCCAGCCATCGCGGGCTCTCGCGAACAGCCCGGCCGCCGCGGCCGACGCCGCCATGGTGCCATGCAGGTGCAGGCGTGTCGGCACCACGGACGCCACCGGCCGCTCCTCGGTGGCGGGGTGATGGGCGGCGAATCCGGAGACCGCATCGAGCAGCAATACATCGTGCGGCAGGTGGCTCCAGCGGCCGCCCGCCGAGATGGGCGGCATCCATACGTGCACGAGCGCCGGGGTCGCCGTTGCCAATGTTGCGGCATCCAGGCCGTTGCGCTCGAGACACCCCGGATGCGTGTCTGCCAGCAGGATGTCCGCGCGCTCCGCCAAGCGGCGTAGTTCAAGGGCATGCTGGGATGGGTCGTCCAATGGGCCGACCAGCACCTTGCCCCGATTCCAGCAAAGAAATCCCGGCATCGCTTCATCACCGATGCGAGGGGTGCCCCCTCGCGCTCCCCGGCTGAGGGCTCCCTTCATGCGAGGGGTGCCCCCTCGCGCTCCCCGGC
>JAPOON010000422.1 GCA_026713405.1 Gammaproteobacteria bacterium | reverse complement strand
CACTTCCGCGCGCACGAACTCGGCAGTGATCTCGCCTGGGGTGCTTGCGCCGAAGTTCTCGCCGGGGTGCTGACCGGGGTTGTAGCCGGGGTTGGCCCTTGCCAGGTTTTCGCGAATGGCGATGTATTCCATCTCCGGCGTCACGATGCCGGCGCGCGCATAGTGCATCTGGGTGACGTTCCTGCCGGGCAGGGCACGCCGGGGCGTTCTCAGGTGCGCGAAACGCAGTTTTTGCAGCGCCTCGTCCGCATTCCTCGACAGGGTGTAGGAGGAACTGAATCCCGGCAGCGGCTCGGTGTCGCCCCGCGCCAGAATCCAGGCGTCGCGCAGGCGCGGAATGCCGGCGCGAACGTCCACGTCGATATCCGGGTCGGTGTACGGGCCGGAGGTGTCGTAGACGCGCAGGTGCGGATTTGGAGTCAACTGTGGCGAACCCGCACCGCCGGGTGGCTGCACCGAGGTGGGCGAAAGCGCGATCTCGCGCATGCCCACGCGAACGTCATCGTTGCCCGTCACGTGGACCTTCTGCGACCGCGGCAACGGTTTGAGCATCTCGGCGTCGAGATGGGCCGCTTCGGAAAGAATGGGTTGCTCGGACATGGTATCCCCCGATTGTTGATGCCCAAAGGCAGTGCGCCGCAGCGCTTTTCAGTCGGGGCCTGTTCCCTACGCCGGGATTAACCGGATCAGGTTCTACGGGTTCGCAGAGCGTCTCAGCCGTTTGGCACCCCGACAATTGATCGGCAAGTATAGGGCGGTTTCGCCCGGATTTGCCAGCCTCGCGGGTTTTCATGGAACAGAACTTCCACGTCCGGCTCTTTCCCAGGATTCAGGCGTCATTTCCTGCATGTCGGCGTCGCAGGGGACCGGGTTTGCGAATCGCGTCGGGCGAACTCAAGGAGCCTGTTGTCTGGAAGTCGAGCGGAGCCGGCGCTGCACCGCTGCTCTCACTCCGGTGACGGAGGTTGCTCCCTGTGTTTGATGGCAGCCAGGTACCGGCGGCTTGCGGCAACCGGGTCGGCGGCGGCTGAAATGCCGGACAGTACGGCGACGCCGTGGGCGCCGGCATCGAGACAGCCCGGAACCCGGGAAGGGTCGATGCCGCCGAGGGCGTAGATGGGCAGGGGCGATGCGGCGGCGGTTTCGCGTAGCGCCGCCAGGCCCGCGGGTTTTGAAGCTTTCCAGGTAGGGGCGAACACCGGCCCGTAGAGCACGGCGGTTGCCGAGGCCCGCTGGGCGCGGAACGCCGCCTCGATGGAATGGGCTGCGGCGCTCCGAAAACGGAGGGCATTGGGTTCGGGCGGCCTGTCTGGGACAGCGGCTTCGGGCCAGTGCACGCCGTCATAGCCGAGTTCTAGGGCCAGGGTGTCCGGTCCGTTCAGCACGAGCAGTGCTTCGTCGCCAACCGCTTCGCGGCTCAACCGCGCGACAGTAGCCAGGCGGGTGCTGGAAGCCTGTCGGGCGCGTACTTGTATGGCGAGTTGCGACGGGTGCAGGCGGGCCGCCCCGGCGAGGTGTGCGATCAAGGTGGTGAACGCGGCAAGGGTGCCGGCGAAGTCGAGGTCGGCGATGGCGTAGAGCCGCGGGAGTTCGTGCCGGGTCACGCGCTGCCCGGGCATCGTCTTCATGGAGT
>JAPOON010000421.1 GCA_026713405.1 Gammaproteobacteria bacterium | reverse complement strand
GTGTGGACGCCGTCACCGGCATCATTTCCACAGTCGCCGGCACCGGCGCATACGGCCCCGGGGGCGATGGCGGGCCGGCTAAGGGCGCCGAGTTCAGCTGGCCGCTCGGTGTCGCCGTGGACGTGTATGGGAATCTCTACATTGCGGACAGTAACAGCAACCGCGTCCGGCGTGTGGACGCGCTTGGCGGCGTCATCACAACGATTGCGGGCACCGGGGCTGCGGGATTCGGAGGCGACGGCGGACCAGCGACCGATGCCCGATTGAGCTTCCCGAGAAGCATGGCGGTGGACGCCATCGGCAACCTTTTTGTCGCCGACGCGTTCAACGACCGCATCCGCCGCGTGAACGCAGCAACCGGCATCATCACCACGGTGGCGGGAACGGGCGGTGGAATCAACCGGGACGACGGCATACCCGCCGTAGAAAAGGCGATCGGTATCCCGGCGGACGTGACGGTGAGCGCTGCCGGCGATCTGCACATTGCGGTACTGGGCTTTGACCGCATCCTGCGTATCGGCGCGGTCGACGGCATCATCACCACGGTGGTGGGAACAGGTGCTACAGGATTCGGGGGCGACTCCGGTTCCGCCCTGAACGCCGTGCTCAACAGGCCAGAGGGCGTGGCGGTATCGTCGACAGGCGACATCTACGTGGCAGATACACGCAACCACCGGGTCCGGGCGGTGAGCGGGAACACCGGCGTCATTACTACGATTGCAGGCACCGGGGCTGCGGGATTCGGAGGCGACGGCGGGCCATCTTGGGATGCCTTGCTCAACATGCCATCCGATGTGGAACTGGACGCGGCCGGTGATCTTTACGTTGCGGACACCGAGAATCACCGCATACGCAAGCTCACGCGTGGGCGGTCCGCCGTAGTGCCGTACTTTCCTGCAGCATCCGACGAATTCGGCAGGCAGGGCTTTGTCCGCGTGGTCAACCGCTCCAGGCGTGCTGGCATCGTGCGCATCGAAGCGGTCGACGACACTGGCGATCGACGCGGACCGCTGACGCTGTCGATCGGCGCGCGTGAGACGGTGCACTTCAACTCGGATCACCTAGAGGCCAGGAGTACACGAATGGGGCTGGTCGGCAATGCCGGCACAGGCCAGGGCGCTTGGCGGCTGGAGTTGAGCAGCGACCTCAACATCAAGGTGCTCGCCTATGTTCGCACCAGGGACGGATTCTTGACGTCGATGCACGACGTTGCACAGAACGGGGGAGCCGAATGGCGTGTGCCAATCTTCAATCCGGCCAGCAACGAGAATCAGCGGAGTCTGTTGAGAATGACCAATCCGAGTGCGGAGGACGCCGACGTGACAATCACCGGCATCGACGACAGCGGCGCGTCCCCCGGTACCGCGGTTCGACTGCAGATACCCGCGCGCAGTTCGCGCACGCTCACGGCGTCCGAGCTGGAGTCAGGTACCGCCTCGGAAATCGAAGGCGCCCTCGGAGACGGTTCCGGCAAGTGGCGTTTGATCGTCGAGTCGCCGCAATCGATTCTGGTCATGAGTCTGCTGTCCAGCCCGACCGGTCATCTCACGAACCTGTCGACCGTTTCCACGGGGCTGGACCGCGGTGAAAGCGGGAGCGTTGTGCCAATGTTTCCATCGGCGTCGGCGCGCTTTGGTCGGCAGGGATTCGTCCGCGTGGTGAATCGTTCAACCATGGCGGGCGACATTCGGATTGACGCCTACGATGACAGCGAGCGCACTTACGACCCGCTTACGCTCTCGATCGACGGCGGTGAAACCAAGCACTTCAACTCGAACGACCTGGAACTCGGGAATGCCGAAATCGGGCTATCCGGGAACACGGGCGCCGGGACCGGCGATTGGTGGCTTGTGCTGTCGAGTGAACTGGACATTCACGTACTGGCCTACATTCGCACCCGGGATGGTTTCCTTACGTCGATGCACGACACCGCCCCGGCAACGCTGGGCATGCATCGGGTGGCGACCTACAACCCCGGCAGCAACTCCAATCAGCAGAGTGTGTTGCGGCTGGTGAATCCGGGCGATGAAGACGCAAGAGTGACAATCACCGGCGTCGACGATAGTGGAGCGGTGCCGGGAACATCAGTGCGATTGACGGTTTCGGCTCGTACATCGCGAATGATTCGAGCGGAAACGCTGGAAACCGGAGGCGCAGGTTTCGACGGCGCCCTGGGAGACGGCGCGGGAAAGTGGCAACTCGTCGTTGCGTCGCACGACCCCCTCGTCGTCACGAGCCTGCTTTCAAGCCCGACGGGGCATTTGACCAATCTGTCCAGCCAATCGCGCGAAGACCCGGGTGCAGACGACCTTTATGTATCCGACTAGTGTCCTGTCACGCATCAAATGTCGGATAGAGACGTTTCAGTTTAACGCGTGCGTCGTCGGTGGTGACCTGCCAGTTCACCTTGGCCTGTAGGCGGTCGCGGGCGGCCTGCCAAGCGGCGACCTCCTGGCGCAGGATGTCGATGGAGTCGATGCGTTGGTTCAGACACTGGCGGATCATGACGTGGAGTTCGACCTCGGCGACGTTCAGCCAACTGCCGTGCTTTGGGGTGAAGAAGAACTCGAACCGATCCCATAGAGCTTTTGCCTGCGCCGGCGGGAAGGCTTCGTAGAGTGCGCCCGGGCAGGGGGTGTTCAGATTGTCCATCACCAAGGTGATCGTCTTGGCGTCGGGGTATCGTGCGGGAATGTCAGCGAGGAAGTCCGCACAGTCGATCTTGGTCTTGCGCTCCGTCACCCGGGTCGTCCGCTTGCCGGCCAAGGGTTCCGTGGCCATGAAGACGTTGCAGGTTCCGCAGCGCTGGTACTCGTAGTCGTGCCGGGCTGGCTGGCCCGGTTCGGCGGGAATCAGCAGACGCGTGTCAGGGATCATGTGCCGCCTGTCACTACCCCGATGGCGACCGGGCGGCGGCTGGGTCGCAGGGGTAGTGACAGGCGGCAAAAGCGGCATCGCGGCCAGCGGCGGCAAGGGGTCTGCTAAACATTTGCCTCGTGCGGTTTTCGTGCGGGCTTGTTATGCTGCGCCGCGTTCTTGATCCTGGCGGCTTTGCCAGCATCTCGGCCTGACGGGCCGACATCCCCGCCGAGAGGCGGATCATGTGCCGCAGCGCGGTAATCGCGCTGTACGGGCGGACGCCCCGCGAAGGCACGGCGGGCCACGTCGCGATGCGGCGGGGGCTCGATTCGAATCAATGCGGCCGGGCGGCCGCCGCGCGGACCTCTCCGGAGGATCGCGGGCAGCCGGGCGGTGGCCCGGTGGTGGAGCCGGCCTGGACCGCGGCGAGACGCGACGAGGCGGAGGCATGGGCCGAACACCCTTGCCATGCCGGGGGGAGTCCCGGTAACCGCCGCAGGCGCGTGGCGCCGAAACCGGGCTCGCGGCCGCTGCCGGC
>JAPOON010000420.1 GCA_026713405.1 Gammaproteobacteria bacterium | reverse complement strand
AGCTTGATGTACGTGCTTACTCTTTTTGTGCGCTTCGCCATGTCCAGTTCCTTCGGCGTGGCGCCCCGGGCGCCGCCGCAATTCGTCTCAGCCTTTCTCCACCTGGTCGAAGTCGAGTTCCACCGGCGTCGAGCGTCCGAAGATCGTTACGGATACGCGCAGGCGATTCTTCTCGTAGTTGACCTCTTCGACCATGCCGTTGAAGTCGTTGAACGGCCCGTCGACCACCCGCACATACTCGCCCGGTTCGTAGACCGTCTTGGGCGCGGCCTTCTCGCTGCCCGCATCGACACGATCGAGAATGGCGCCGGCTTCCTTGTCCGTGAGCGGCGCGGGACGATCTGCCGTACCGCCGATGAAACCCATCACCCGGGGCGTTTCGTTCACCAGGTGCCAGGTCTCGTCGTTCAATTCCATCTCCACCAGCACGTAGCCGGGGAAGAACTTTCGTTCGCTGCGGCGTTTCTGGCCCGCCCGCATCTCCACCACCGGTTCCGCGGGCACCATGATCCTGCCGAAGCACTCCTTCATCGGAGAAAGATCTACCCGCTCCTGGAGGGTACGCGCCACGTTCTTCTCGAACCCCGAGTAGGCGTGCACCACGTACCACTTCTTCTGTTCTGCAGTTGCTTCAGACATCTCACCTACCCGATTACGGAGGACACCAGCCAACTGAGCCCCGAATCCAGAAGCCAGAGAATCAGCGCGAACACCAGCACGAGCACCAGTACGATAACCGTCGTCTGCAATGTCTCCTGCCGGGTCGGCCAGACGACCCTCCGTATTTCGGCGCGCGACTCCTTGAACAGCGACCAGATGGAGCGCCCGCGTTCGGTCTGCAACGCGATGCCCGTGGCCACCGCGGCGATGCCGATCAGGCCGAGCACCCGCAGTAACAGCGACTCGTCCTGGTAGTACCAGTTGCCGAATATGCCCAGACCCAACAGAGCCGCGGTCAGCAGCCATTTCAGCCAGTCCAGGCCCGCTACGGCTTCCGTACCTGCATTCATGCCATCGACCCGGCCACGGCACCGGTTCGGCGTCCCGCCAGACGGCGGTGCGCTGCAACGGCGACCGGAAACTCGGGATGCTGTCTCATCTTATTTTAACCAACGCCCTTCGTGGGTTGCGGGGCCAGCCGACCCTGGCAGGCCAGGAGGGAATCGAACCCCCAACCTGCGGTTTTGGAGACCGCTGCTCTGCCAATTGAGCTACTGGCCTTTTGTTCCTCTTGCTAGCGTGTCCGGTGACTGCTTTCGATTCAGGGTTACCGTGTGTCCGGCTAGACCTCTTATTCGCGGATGAGATTGTCAATTGAGTCAAAATCATTCCCGGTCACTGTTTGCTCCTCGGGCTGGGGCGTAGCCCCGTTAGGTAGTAATCTTGGTAACGACTCCGGCCCCGACCGTGCGGCCGCCCTCGCGGATGGCGAAGCGCTGCCCTTCTTCCATAGCAATGGGCGAGATGAGCTGGACCTCCATGTTCACGTTGTCTCCGGGCATGACCATCTCGACATCCTTCGGCAACTCGACGGTGCCCGTCACATCCGTTGTCTCGAAGAAGAACTGCGGGCGATAGCCCTGGAAGAACGGCGTATGGCGGCCGCCTTCGTCCTTGGAGAGCACATAGACTTCCGCTTCGAACTCGGTATGCGGAGTAATGCTTCGTGGAACCGCCAGCACCTGGCCACGTTCCACCTCGTCCCGCTTGACACCGCGCAGCAGAACGCCGACGTTTTCGCCTGCGCGCCCTTCGTCGAGCAACTTGCGGAACATTTCCACCCCGGTACAGGTGGTTTGATGCGTTTCCCGAATACCGACGATTTCGACCTCGTCGCCGACCTTTACGATGCCCCGTGCGATTCGACCCGTTACCACGGTACCGCGGCCGGCAATGGAGAAGACATCCTCGATCGGCATCAGAAACGGCTGGTCGACGGGGCGCTCGGGTTGCGGGATATAGTCGTCCAACGCTGCGAGCAGTGCGTTGATCGACTGCGTGCCGTACTCGCTGTCCTCGCCTTCGAGCGCCTTGAGTGCGCTGCCAATGATGATGGGCGTGTCGTCTCCCGGAAAGTCATACTGATCGAGCAGTTCCCGAACCTCCATCTCGACGAGTTCGATGAGTTCCTCGTCGTCGACCATGTCGGCCTTGTTCATGTAGACGACAATGCGCGGCACGCCGACCTGGCGGGAAAGGAGGATGTGTTCCCGGGTTTGCGGCATGGGGCCGTCGGCGGCGGAAACCACCAGAACCGCGCCGTCCATCTGCGCCGCGCCGGTAATCATGTTCTTGACGTAGTCGGCGTGCCCGGGGCAGTCGACGTGGGCATAGTGACGCTCATCGCTCTCGTACTCGACGTGCGCCGTGGCGATGGTGATCCCCCGCGCCTTTTCTTCCGGGGCATTGTCGATCAGGTCGAATTCCCGGATTTCGCCGCCGCGTGCCGCCGCGCACACCATGGTGAGAGCCGCGGTCAGCGTGGTCTTGCCGTGGGCAACATGACCGATCGTACCCACGTTGACATGGGGCTTCGTCCGCTCAAATCGTTCTTTAGCCATTTTTTCCTCGTGATGTCCTTACGGTTTTCCTTGCCTTAAGGGCCTTGTACTGGTGCTCACAATCGGATTTGAACCGATGACCTCTTCCTTACCAAGGAAGCGCTCTACCTGCTGAGCTATGTGAGCAACGCCAACAATCGATTCAGCCAGCCGGCGAGTGGAGCGGGTAGCGGGAATTGAACCCGCGTCATCAGCTTGGAAGGCTGAGGTT
>JAPOON010000419.1 GCA_026713405.1 Gammaproteobacteria bacterium | reverse complement strand
TCCGACGTCGAGCGCCTGGTCGCCGGCGTCGAGAAGGCCATGGACTTCATCTGAGGCAAGCGCCCTGAGGCATACGGCATGAGCGTTGCAACATTCGATCCCACCCGCATCTCCGTTACGGATGCGGCGGCCGCCCACATCCACGAGCAGGTGGCCCGCTCCGGGCGTCACCACCTGCGCCTGGGCGTCAAGGAAAGCGGCTGCAACGGGTACATGTACGTGCTCGACTACATCGATGCGCCTGCCGATGACGACCGGGCCTTTCCAGTCAACGCGGATGTGTCGGTCTACGTAAGCGAAGGGGACCTGCCCATGGTCCAGGGAACGGAAGTCGACCTCGTAACCGAAGGGCTGAACTCGAGCCTGCGCTTCAAGAACCCGAACGCCTCGGCCCACTGCGGCTGCGGCGAGAGCTTCTCCGTCGACGGCAGCGGGGCCTGAGCCATGGAACGGCGGGTCGTGCCCATCGGCCGCACCGTGGATGCCCGGCTGGTGCCGACCGGCGACCCGGTGACCATTCCTGACGGCACTTTCGTCACGCTGACGCAGTCGCTCGGTGGCACATACACGGTAGTATTCAACGGCAACATGGCGCGCATCGACGGCGCCGATGCCGATGCGCTCGGCTTTACTCCCGAAGTGCTGGAGTTCGAGGCGCCCGCCAACGGCAGGATCGACCCGGATCAGGTCGAGAGCGCCCTGGCAAGCGTCTTCGACCCGGAAATACCGGTAAACATTCTCGACCTTGGCCTCATCTACGACCGCCGGATCGGCCCGGACGGCACGGTGAACGTGGTCATGACCCTGACCGCACCCGGCTGCGGCATGGGCCCGGTGCTGGTAGACGACGTCAAGTCGCGCCTGGCCAGGGTTCCGAACGTCAAGGGCGTCGAGGTGGAACTGGTTTTCGATCCGCCCTGGTCGCGGGAAATGATGAGCGAGGAAGCCCGGCTGGAACTGGGCATCTTCTAGTAGCCGGTGACCGTCCACCTCGACGACATTCGCTCATCGTTCGCCTTCTTCGATTCCTGGGAAGACAAGTACCGGTTCGTCATCGACATCGGCAGGGAGTTGCCCGAATTGCCGCCGGAACACCGGGTTGCGGGGAACATCGTCCGCGGGTGCCAGAGCCAGGTTTGGCTTGTCACCGAACTGCGGGACGGCAGGCTGCGCCTGCGCATCGACAGCGATGCCCACATCGTCCGCGGCCTGATCGTCATCGTCCTCGCCGCCTACCAGGACAGGGCGCCTGCGGACATCGGCGCCTTCGACATCGAAGCACTGTTCGACGAACTGGACCTTCTGCGTCACCTGAGCCCCACCCGGGGCAACGGGCTGCGGTCCATGGTGGCCCGAATTCGCCATGAAGCGGATCGGGCTGCCGCCCTTGCCGCGGCCGGGAACTGATCCTTGCGCAGCAACCTGGCCGCCACCGAGCCGTCACAGCCTTGCGGTCGCTGCCCGATCCACTGCCGCCGCATCAATGCCTGATACAGGCCTTGCCCGTTCCCGGTAACGGCCCGCACGTCACCGAACGGCAACACCCGTGAACGCGATCACCACCCTGGGCTCCTGCATCGGGTTCATGGCGCTCGTAGCCTGGATTTCCTACGTCAAGACCCGGGGGCAGGCAGGAACCCGCACCGGGTACTTCCTGGCCGGGCGCGGCCTGACCGGCGTGTTCATCGCCGGTTCCCTGCTGCTCACCAATCTTTCCGCCGAACAACTCATTGGCCTCAACGGTTCCGCCTATGCGTTCAACCTCTCGAGCATGGCGTGGGAGGTCACGGCGGTATTCGCCATGGTGATCATGGCCACGGTGCTGCTGCCGCGCTACCTGCGGGGCGGGTTCACCACCCTGCCCGAGTTTCTTGGCAGCCGTTTCGACGACCGCGTGCGCCGCCTGTCCGTCCTGCTCTTCATCCTCGGCTACGGGCTGGTCACCATTCCTTCGGTACTGTATTCCGGGTCCTTGGCGGTCCTGCAACTTTTCGACGTGGCGGGGCTGCTCGGTGTCGACGATGCTTCCGCCCTGCTCATCACCATATTCCTGATCGGTGCCGTCGGCGGCCTTTACGCCGTGGCCGGCGGCCTGCGGGCCGTTGCCGTTTCCGACACGCTGAACGGCGTGGGGTTGCTCGCAGTCGGCGTGCTGGTGCCGGTACTCGGCCTCGTCAAGCTGGGCGATGGCAGCCTCGCCGCGGGCCTGGTGAAACTGACCAGCGAGCATAGCCACAAGCTCAACGCCATCGGGTCCGCGACGGACCCTACGCCCTTCGCAACCCTTTTCACCGGCATGATCCTGGCAAACCTCTTCTACTGGGGCACCAACCAGTACGTCATTCAGCGCACGCTGGGGGCCCGAAGCCTGGCTGAAGGCCAGAAAGGCGTGCTGCTCTCGGGGTTTTTCAAGCTGCTGATCCCCTTTTTCATGATGGTGCCGGGCGTCATCGCCTTTCACCTCTACGGCGAGGACATCGGTTCCATGGACCGCGCCTATCCGCGCCTGGTGGCGGATGTGCTGCCAGCCGCGCTGGGCGGCTTTTTTCCTCGCGGTGCTGCTGGGCGCG
>JAPOON010000418.1 GCA_026713405.1 Gammaproteobacteria bacterium | reverse complement strand
TAACCGCCCCGTCGCCGAAACGGGATCCTTCGTTGCGTCCGGGAATTATGCCCCGGCGCCGGATTCGATGCGCCTGGTCGGTGCTATGATCCGCGCCTTTGATCGAGGAGGGCAATGCATGTCGGCGTTCGAAAATGCACGGCGCTTTTTTGCAGCTTGCGACGGGGCGGAAGGCTGGGCCATGGAGGAGCTTGGCTGGGTCTGAGTCGTGCCCGTGCCGGCCCTGACTGAAGTGCTTGGAAAAGTCCCGGCAACCGCCCTTGCCGTCCTGCTCGGCTTGCAGGTGGGTTGCGCCGATGGGGAGCGGGGCGCCCCGGCAGCCGGCGATCGGGGCACGAGGGAGGCAGAGAATCTCGTCGTGTGCTATGCGCTGGGAACGGATGCCTTCGGACGCGCGGTGGATGCGGTCGGCGGGCAGCCGCTGGACTCCACGATGAATTTCGAAAACCCCGATTTCGCGGAAGGGCTGGCTCACTACCGCAGGTGTTTTGCCGGAGAGTTCTCCTTCACGCTGCTCTATGACGGAGTGCCCGCGCTGACCGTGCCGGACCCCGCTACACGGTCGCAGGACACGGACGCGGCCCTGGAATGGGCCAACTACGTCAACAACTCCTTTCGCGAAGCCGGATACAGGAACACGCAGCATCACATGGGTTCGGTCACCAGTTCCCTGAACGGCTCGAGTGGCCGGGTACAATCGTATCTGATCGCAACCCACACCTACGATGACGCAGCTTCCGCCACCGGGGCACTGGTGATTGGCGGCACCTATGTCGACGACGTGACTCGCGAGCGGGACCGCTGGCTGATCAGGGCCCGATCGCTGGACATCACCTCTAGCCTGCACATTCCGGGCGAAGAGAGTCCCAACGGTTCCTGAGCCGGCGGTACCCGGCGGTGAACCCAACCTTATCGAGAGGTAAAAGGCATGAGACGATTCGTGATCTACGCATTGCTGGCAGCCGCCGGAAGTTTGCTGTCGGCTTTGGCGATGGGTGAAAAAGCAGCCCCGCCGGCGGCAGCGGACGCCGGGCAGCCGGACGTTGCCGCCATCGAGGCCCTGTACTCGGCCTGGAACGATGCGGTCGAAAGCGCTGATATCCCCGGTTACCTGGCGGTGCTCGACCCGGACGTGGAGCTCATGCCGACCGATGCGCCGCCGATCCTCGGGCGCGACCACTACGGCACGTTCCTGCAACCGGTTTTTCAGAACGACAGCTTCGAGATCGAGGTGGCGGTTGCCCCCGGGGTCGAGGTGGACGGCGATTTCGCCTATGCCCGCTACGATTACATCATCCATCGCATGCCCGTGGGCGGAGACGACCGGATCAGCAGCTACCGCAAGTTCCTGGACGTGCTGAGGCGCCAGCCCGACGGCTCCTGGAAGGTGTTCAAGCACATCTGGAACTACAACGATCCCGGAACGACGCCTTGAACGGAGTGCTCGCGTTGGCACCGAATCCGCGCCGCGGCAGCCGGTTGGTGCGGGCCGGCGCCGCCATTGCCTGTTGTGTCTTCTTGTTCATGCCGCTTTCGTTCGTTCCCGCCTTGGCGGCAGCGACGGATGTGCCGGACCCGCAGGAACTTTTCGACACCAACTGCGACCACTGCCATCAGGGCAACATCCCCCGGGCTCCGCACCTGGTGACCTTCCAGATCATCGGCAGCGAGGCGATCTACGCCTCCATCACCGAGAGCACCATGCGCGAGCATGCCCGGCACCTCAGCCCAGAGGCGCGACGGGCGCTGGCCGATTTCCTGGTCGGCGCGGCCGGCGAGCCCGTG
>JAPOON010000417.1 GCA_026713405.1 Gammaproteobacteria bacterium | reverse complement strand
TGCCCTGTTGCCGGCGAACCGTGGCGCGGAGTTCATCGAAGCCGCGAATCGGCGGGTTGCCGAGTATCGGCCGGAACATGGCGATGCCGCCTACATGCGCGCATTCGGCGGCCAGCATTCCCATCCTCGCGGCGTTCTTTTCGGCGGCCGCGAACCCGAGTGGTCGCAACGGTTGATCCGCAAGCTGTGGCAGGAGCATGCGGGATCCGCGAGCCATGCCGCGCTGATCGATTTTCACAGCGGTATGGGGCCCTATGGCTACGGCATGCCCATCGCCTCGTACCGTCCGGGCGACCCCGCCTTCAAACGCGCTCACGACTGGTACGGGGATGCCCTGATCTCCATGTACGCGCTGGACAAGCCGGATGCCGACACCGACGGCGATGCGCTGACCGGCGGCGCCATGATCGAAGCGTTCGCGGCGCAGATGCCGGATGCCGATACCACCGCCATTGCCCTGGAATTTGGCACATATCCCTTCGACGACTGCATTCCTGCCATGCGCGCCGATGCCTGGCTGCACGAGTTCGGGCAACCCGACTCGCCCCGGGGCAGGGAGATCGCCGGCGAATGGCTGGAAAAGTTCTTTCCGGACGACGAGGACTGGCAGTACATGGTGCACTGGCGGTCGCGGCAGGGGATCGGGCAGGCCTTGCGAGGGCTTGCGCGAGGCGACCGTGCAATTCCCCAAGCCCCCACCGACGGGGCGGACGATGCCGCAGCGGCGGAAACGGGAGGCCGCTGACGATGGCTCAGGTATTCTCCCACTGTTTCGCCTCCACCTACACCGAGGCGCGGCGGAAGTTCCTTGACGCCGCCCGGGCTGCGGAGGCAAGCGTGCAGTCGTTTACCAGCGAACGCACGGGGCCTGACGGTGAACCCCTGGCCACCGACGTTGCTTACCTCGGCGCCCCCGGAGCCGCCAAGCTGCTCGTGATGATCTCCGGCACCCATGGCGTAGAGGCTCTGTGCGGCTCCGGCATTCAGACCGGCTGGCTGCTGGAGCGCGGATTCGATGACCTGCCTGATGACTGCGCAGCCCTGCTGATCCACTGCATCAACCCCTTCGGCGCTGCCTGGCGGCGCCGGGTCAACGAGGACAATGTCGACGTCAACCGCAACTTCGTGGATCACGGCAAACCCCATTTCGAGAACCCCCACTACGGGGAATTTCACGATCTGCTGGTTCCCGCGGGAGCTGCACAGCCGGTGTGCCTGCAGACCGACCCGGGCATCGGGGGGTTCCGGCGCGAACGCGGCGAAGACGTTTTTCAGCTCGCCATGCTGGGTCAGTACAGCCACCCGAACGGCATCAACTTCGGCGGTCACGAGCCGGTTTGGTCGGCCGGAGTGATCGACAGCCTGATCGAAGAGCACTGCAGGCAGCGTGCGCACCTGGCCACGATGGACCTGCACACCGGCCTCGGTTTTTTCGGGCATGGGCTGGTGGGGATCGCCAACGACCCGGACAGCCCCCAGGCCGGCTACAGCCGGGCCTGGTACGGGCCGGCCATGACCACCTTCGCCGAGGCCGGCGAGCAGGCGGGTTACCCGGACTACAACCAGTTCATCGACGGGCTGCTGATGCGGGCGTTCATCAAGCGCCTGCCTGCGGTGAACGTCGTTGCCGCCGGCATCGAATTCGGCACCTATCCAAACGAACAGGTACTCGCCGCCGAGATCGCGGACCTGTGGCTGTACAACAACCCGCAGGCGGAACCGGCACTGGCCGAGCGGATCCGCAGCGAAATGCTCAGGGTCTACTACCCCGCAACGCCCGATTGGCTGGAGATGGTGTGGTGGCGCGCCCGGCAGGCCATTCGTCAGACCCTGCGCGGTCTGGCCGCACTCTGAAGCCGACAGAACGAGACGACCATGACCGAAACGGATCAGACCCCGGTGCACCTGGTGGGAAGCGTCCCGCTCGCGGACGCCGAGGAAGTGTTCGCCACGGTCTCCCGGCTGCTCGGCCCGAGGGCAGCGCGCATTCCCGATGGGGAAACCGGCGAGCGCAGCAACTGGATCGCCTGGCAACTGCCTTTGCTGGGGGCCAACGCGAACCTGGAGCCCGACCCGGACAGCGCCGAACCCCGCCGCGCCACGGCCGACGACGGGTTGGCCGTCGATGCTCCGAAGTTTCGTTTCCTGAGGGTGACGCCGGGTGTCGAGGCAGCCGATCTCGATATCGAAACGCAGTACGCTGTTCACGCCATCCGGTCCTACCGGACCTTCGAGGCCCTGCAGCGCAGCGGGCGAATCCCGTCCGGCACCCGGTTCCAGGTGAGCCTGCCGACACCCTATGCGGTGGCCAGCCTCTACATCGCTCCCGCATCCTGGCCCGTCTTTCTGCCCGCCTATGAGCGGGCCATGGCTCGGGAAGTCGCCGCAATCGCCGAAGCCATTCCGGCCGGGCGCCTGGCCATTCAATGGGATGTCTGCATGGAGGTCATCGCCTGCGAGGGCCTGCTTCCGGCGCCCGGCGATGACCCCGAGGCATTTGCTTTCAGGCAACTCGGGTCGCTTTGCGCCATGGTGCCCGACGGCATCGAGGTGGGCATTCATCTCTGCTACGGGGACCCGGGCCACAAGCACATCGTCGAGCCCGGGGACGGGCGGATCCTGACCCGGCTCGCCAATGGGATCGCCGGGGCCGCCGGCCGGACCCTGGGCTGGATTCACCTGCCGGTGCCCATGGACCGGCACGATGCGGCATTCTTCGACCCCCTCAAGAAACTGAACCTGCCGCCGGAGACGCAGCTGTTCCTGGGACTCGTTCACCTGGGCGATGCGGAGGAAGGCGCTCGCCTGCGGATCGCGGCCGCAAGGGAAGCCGTGCCCGCTTTCGGCATCGCCACGGAATGCGGGTTCGGCCGCCGGCCGCCGGAAACCGTCGTCCCCCTGCTGGAACTCCATGCGCGGGTAGCGAGCCTGGCGGATGCGTGACCGGATCCGGCCCGGATTGGCCGGTGATGACCCGCCCAAAGTCCTATGCCATACTTCGCCGCCTTCACTTTTCCATGAGCTTCAACGGGGATAAGACGATGAGTGCAGACGGTACCTGGAACACCACCATGAACACGCCAATGGGCGCCCAGCAGGGCACGCTGGAACTGAAAACCGACGGCAGCGCGCTGACCGGCACGCTGAGCGGCGCACAGGGCACGATCGAGTTGAAAGACGGCGCCGCCGACGGCGATTCGCTGTCCTGGAAAGCCGACATCACCACGCCCATGGCGATGACGCTGGAATTCAGCGCGACGGTCGACGGCGACAGCATCAGCGGTAACGTCAAGCTCGGCGCCTTCGGCACCGCCACCTTCAGCGGCACCCGCGCCTGATTCAACGGCGGCCCCGGCCGCCGGCCCGTTCGATTCTCGAAGCCCTGTTTGATCAGGTGTCGAGGGCTCGAAGTACCTCTTTCAGACCCGGGCGGTCAGCGTCTTTCAAGTCGCCGATGCGTGAGTAGATTTCCCCTGCGGCGGCGTGGAATCCATCCGGCAGCCCGGCGTCAGCGAAGGCCGAGGCGATCTCGCGCATCTCTCCCACGAACCGCCATGCCTTGGGGGCGGTGCCGGTCGCCGCGCGTTGCGAGCGTTCCGGCAGTCCGGGCTGAGACCGCGCCCACTCCGCGAGAAGGCCGTCGGTAACCCCCTCGTGCTCGGCGAGCGCCCTGATGGCCAGCAGCAGCGCGCTGCTGCCCTTGGTATAGGCCGCGTAGCACATCTTCAGGGCAGACGCTTCGGCGAGGCCCTCCCCCAGCACCACCGCCTCCACAAACCCTTGGCTGAACCACGCCGCGACGTCTCCCGCGCCCGGCCCCGACAGATACAGCCGGGTCGTGCCCCGGGAGCGGGCCGGCGGCCCGACAATGCCGCCATCGACGTAGTTGGCGCCGACGATTCGGGCAATTTCCCGGGCCGTTGCCGGCGCAACGGCATTGGCATCCACGTAGACACCGGGGAATCCTTCGGCGGCGACGGCACTAGCTACCTCGACCGCCGCGTGCGGCGGGCACACCGAGACGACGCCCGTAGCCTGTTCGAGCAGGGCCGATAACGAGCCGTGGGAACGAAACCCGGATGACCGGGCGCGTGCCCCGGTGTCGGCGCTGCGCCCCGCCGCCAGCCAATGCACCGCATGCCCCGACTCGACCAGCGCCGCACCGACGGTTACGCCCATCTCCCCGGGATGGAGCAGGCCGAGATTCACAGGCAAGTCGAGACTCGAGCCGGGACGGGCGCTTGGTTTTCAGGCGGCAGGCGGAAAGAATGCTGCGGACGCATTAGCTCACAAACGGTAGTCCAGGGGCGGTTCCCGGTCGCCGAGCAGCGCGGAATATTCGAAATCCGCGCCGCGGCGTTCCTCCAACTCCTTCCGGGCGCGCTCGATCAGCGCAGGGTTCGAGTACAGGTCTGTCGCCGTCATGGCCAGTACCCTGGCCGCCAGCAGCATGCCCTTGTGGCCGATGCTCATGCCGCCCACAGCCACCGCCTGCCAACTGTGCCCGGCCGTTCCCGGCACGTAGGTGGCCGTACCGAAACCCACCGTCGGAACGGCCCAGCTCACATCTCCCACGTCGGTGGACCCCATGCGCTGGCGGTAGACGTATGGCTGTACCTGCGCCTGGGAACCCAGTTGCAGCGACGGCTCGATCAGCGTCTCGTAAATGGATTCGGCAAACTTCCGCTCCTCGGGGCTGTAATCAAAGCCGCCGAGCTTTCTGAGATTCGCATCAGCCTGCTTTGCAAGAACTTCGTTGGGCAGCACCGGATAATTGCCGTGCATGACTTCGTATTCCATGCGCGTCCCGGTGCCCAGGGCAGCGGCATTCGCGGCATTCACCACCCGCTCGAACAGCCGCTTGACGACCTCCGGGTCCGGATTGCGCACGTAGTAATAGACCTCGGCAAACTCGGGGACGATGTTGGGCGCATCGCCGCCGTCGGTGATGACGTAGTGAATGCGTGAATCCGATGGCACATGCTCGCGCATCAGGTTCACCATGAAGTTCATGGCCTCCACGCCGTCCAGCGCGGAGCGGCCCCGGTCCGGGGCGGAGGCGGCATGGGCGGCGATGCCGTGGAACTGGAAGCGGCCGGACTTGTTCGCGTTGCTGCTCGACGGCGATGCATCGTTACGGTCGGAGGGATGCCAGTGCAGGACCACGTCCACATCGTCGAACAGGCCCGCGCGGGTCATGTACACCTTGCCGGAGCCGCCCTCCTCCGCCGGCGTACCGTACAGGCGAACCGTTCCGCCGGCGCCTGTCTCCTGCAGCCAATCCGCCACGCTCGCAGCGGCCAGAACCGACGCCGCCCCGAACAGGTGGTGGCCGCAGGCGTGGCCCGGCGCATCCGCCACCCGCGGCTGCCGATGCGGCACCGCCGCCTGGGACAGCCCCGGAAGGGCATCGAATTCCGCCAGTATGCCGATGACCGGCTTGCCGGAGCCCCGGCTCGCCAGAAACGCCGTGGGTATCCCGGCGATACCGGTCTCGATGTCGAAGCCCCGGCCTTCCAGGAAGCCCTGCAGGCGCCGGGTGCTCTTCTCCTCGAGGTAGCCCAACTCGGCAAAGGTCCAGATGTCCTGGGCGACCGCAACGGCCGCATCGCCGCCCTCTTCCACGTAACGCAGAACCGCATCGTCCGCAGACACCCGGTTTGCCCACGCGGCGACCGTGAGCAACAGAAGAAAACTGGTCAAATTGCGCACTCGGCGCCTCCGTCGCAAGCTCAGGGATGGCGGCTAATATGGGCGCTGGCGCTGTACGGGTCAATCGGGCGCCTGAAGTGCGTTTCCGGTCAACCGGCCCGGCGGCCCTGGGGAGTGCGGGACCGGTGCGGGGTACAGACCCCGACCTGCCTACCAGATCCTTTTCATCCGCAGCCGGAACCCGGGCAACACCGGGTCTGCCGAGACCGACTGCGGCGCGTCGATCAATTCGGCATCCATTCCGGGGCGGTACACCAACACCTGCCGCCGCAACGGGTCGATCAGCCAACCCAGTTCCGCGCCGTTGGCAATGTACTCGGCCATCTTTTCCTGAAGCCTGCGAAACCTGTCGGTAGGCGAGCGCAGTTCAACAGCGAAATCCGGACACAACGGAAGGAACTTCGTACGTTCCTCCGCGGTTACGGTTGCAAGGCGTTCATTGCGCACCCAGGACGCATCGGGCGAACGTATCGCTTCGTTGGGCAGCCGATAGCCTGCCGACGAGCCTACTGCCCGGCCGGTGCCGTCTTTGTTTGCCCAGTTTCTGAGCTGACAGGTGAGCTCTGCATTCCGATCGCCGGTGTCCCATCCTGCCGGCTCCATGACCAACACGCCTCCATCGGCATTGCGCTCGATGCGCAGGTCGCTGTTGATGCGGCAGAATTCAAAGAACTGGTCCTCGGTGGGGCACAGCGCGGGTTGCAGGCGGATCAGCAATCCCTCGGCAAAGTACTGTTCCCGATCCTCGATTCGGTATTTCGCGTCATTCATGGCCCGTACTGCCTTTCCCGGTTCAAACGCAGTTTCAGCATACGCCGCCCGGCGGCAGAAATCAGTCAGCCGTTGCGGATAGCCGCGTGAGAAATGTGCCGGCGACCGCTATGCTCCAACCGTCATGAACGAGCGCCGCTCCCAGTTCCAGCTACTGTTTACCCGCCGCCTGGGCCCGCTGTTCACCACCCAGTTCTTCGGGGCCTTCAACGACAACCTGTTCAAGGCGGCGCTGACGGTGTTCTTCGTATACGGCGGCCTTGTGGCCGCCGAGCAGACCGATCTGGTGGTAAACGCAGCGGCGGGGCTGTTCGTCCTGCCGTTCTTCCTGTTCTCGGCCATGGCCGGGCAGTTCGCCGACAAGTACGAGAAATCACGGCTCATAAGGGGCGTGAAGCTGCTGGAGATCGCCGTGGCAGTGCTCGCCGGGGCCGCGCTGTTCCTGCAAAGCCTGACGCTGATGCTCGTGGTGCTGTTCCTGCTGGGGTTCCAGTCCACTTTCTTCGGTCCGCTCAAGTTTTCCATCCTGCCCCAGCACCTGCACGAGACGGAACTCGTGGGCGGCAACGGCATGGTCGGCATGGGCACCTTCGTGGCGATTTTGCTCGGCACCATCCTCGGCACGCTCATCGGTGGCGCGGAAGCAGTCTCCGCCTGGCTCTTTGCTCTGGTGCTCGCCGTGGCCGTCAGCGGCTACCTGGCC
>JAPOON010000416.1 GCA_026713405.1 Gammaproteobacteria bacterium | reverse complement strand
TTCGAGCGCCAGGCCGCCAGCGGGCTGATTTCCAGGAACGGCGAGTCGCGGTCGAGTATGTGCGAGATGCGTTCGCGCACCGGCATCTTGTTGCGCGACGCCAGGCGTGCCGCGGCTTCCGGCCCGCCGCCCTCTGCCGCCTGGTCGAGCAGCGCCTGAATCTCGTCCAGCGTTTCCAGCATGTCTGCCCGGTTGCGCTGATAGGCCTCACCGCGAACGTCGAGTTTCGATTCCAGTACCGGCATAGCCTCCTTCCCGGGAGCGGCGAACCGCGGGATATTAGCCTAGGGTGCGCTACCTACCAAACCGCTGCAGCACGTTCGCCCGCTCAATGGCCTGGATGACGATATCGGGCAGCAGTACCTGGGGCAGGATCGCGGCCTCTTCCAGCGAGGCCCCCCTGGGGAAGTACAGGTAGAGCGGCACGCCGGCCCGGCCATAGCGCTGCAGCCACTCGGTGATGACCGGGTCCTCGTTGGTCCAGTCCCCCATCAGCACCTTGATGCCGCGTTCCGCGAAGGCTTCGCCCACCTCGTCGGTCGACAGCGCGACCCGCTCGTTCACCTTGCAGTTTATGCACCAGTCGGCGGTGAAGTAGACGAACAGCGGCTGCTGCGAGTCGATGTAGCCGATCATCCGCTCGGGTGAGAATCGCTCCAGTTGCAGCAGCCCCAGGGTTCCGGCATGGCTGTCGGCATCGGCGGCGCTGGCGGTTGCCGGTGCGTCTGCCGAATCCGGGCGCTCGACGGTTGCCCCGACTGCGATGGCTGCAACCAGGGAAATCCCGGCCACGACCCGCCAGTTCCACGGCCGGGGGGCATTGCTGGACCGCCCGTAGGTCCACAGCGCGAAACCGAAACAGAGCCCGGCCGCAAGCGCCAGCGCCATGGCGTTCACCCCGGCCTGCTTGCCGATGATCCAGAACAGCCAGATTGCCGTCGCGAACATCGGAAACGCCAGCGCATTGCGAAATCCGCCCATCCAGGGGCCGGGCCTGGGCAGCACGCGCCCGAACCCGGGAACCAGGCTGATCAGCAGGTAGGGAGCGGCGAGACCGAAACCCAGGGCCAGGAATATGGCGAGTGCGACTGCCGCGGGTTGCACCAGGGCATAGCCGAGAGCGCCGGCCATGAACGGCGCCGTGCAGGGGGTGGCCACCACGACGGCCAACAGGCCGGTGAAGAATGCGGCCTTGCGCTCGCCGCCGGCGGTGAGCGACTGCCCGGCCCCTGCGATGCGCGCCCCGACCTCGAACACGCCCAGAAGATTGAGCCCGATAGCCAGCATGAGCAGCCCGAGTACCAGTTTGAACGCGGGATTCTGCAGTTGAAATCCCCAGCCGGCGGCCTGCCCGGCGGCCCGCAACCCCAGCAGGGCGCCCCCTACCACGGCGAACGCCACCAGGATGCCTGCGGTGTAGAGAGCGCCGCTCTGGCGCGCCAGGCGCCGGTCGTCCCGCGGCATTTCCACCAGCGACAGCGCCTTGATGCTGAGCACGGGAAAGACACAGGGCATGAGGTTCAGAATCAGGCCGCCGACAAAGGCGAACAGCAACGCGCTGCCAGTGGCTATCCCCTCGGGCACGGATGCCGTGGCAGCAACCGCGCTCCCTGGAACAAGCGGACTCAACGGGGCAAGGGCGCTCGCAAGGGCTGACGGGATCATGCCGCAAGCGCCACGACAGACGGGTGAACGGGTGCGACCTCGACGACTTCGAATACCGGATCCTGGAACAAGTGGTGTACCGCGAATCCTCTGGCGGGAATCCTGGCTGTCGCTGAGTTCGGCATGCTTTTACCCGAGAATCTTCCGCACCTCGGCCGCAATGGCCCCGGCATCGCCCGACCCGGCGATGGTGCCGACAATGCGGCTGTCCGGGTCGACGATGTAGACGGTCGTGGAATGCACGACCTGGTAATCCCCGCTTCCCTGGGGTGGGGCAGACTGCAGGTAGGCCTTGAACGAGGCCGCTGCCTCGGTGAGTGCCGGGCGGGAA
>JAPOON010000415.1 GCA_026713405.1 Gammaproteobacteria bacterium | reverse complement strand
CGCTCGATACCGCCTGCTCCTCCTCGCTGGTCGCCATCCACCAGGCGGTGACCGGGCTGCAGCGCGGCGAGGCAGACCTGGCGATGGCCGGCGGCGTGCACGCCATCCTCTCGGGCCGCCTGCTGGAAATGCGCGCCAATGCGGGCATGCTGTCGCCGGACGGGCGCTGCGCCACCTTCGATGCGGCCGCGAACGGTTATGTGCGCGGCGAGGGCTGCGGGGTCGTGGTGCTCAAGCGCCTGGCCGAGGCGGAGGCCGACGGCAATCGTATCTGGGGCGTGATCCGCGGCACCGCGCTGAACCAGGATGGCGCGAGCCCCGGACTGACCGTGCCGAGCGGGCCGGCGCAGGAAAAGGTCATCGAGGCCGCGCTGCGACAGGCAGGGCTGGAGCCTGCCGAGGTCGATTACGTCGAGGCGCACGGCACCGGCACGGAGGTCGGCGACCCGATCGAAGCGCAGGCGACCGGCACCGCGGACGCCTGCGGGCGCGACCCGGGGCGGCCGCTGCTGATCGGCTCGGTCAAGACCAATATCGGCCATCTCGAGGCGGCGGCGGGGGTCGCCGGGGTGATCAAAACCGTGCTCGCCATGAAACGGGGCGTCATCCCGAAGCACCTCCATTTCCGGAACCCGTCCCCGGAGATCGACTGGGAGCAGCTGCCGCTCGAGGTGACGGCGACGGCAACAGACTGGCCACGCCTCACCGATGCCCCTCCGCGGGCCGGTGTAAGCGGTTTCGGCTGGTCCGGAACCAACGCCCATGTCGTGCTGGAGGGGTACGGCGAGCGCGAGGGCGATGATGCGCCGGGTCCCGGGCACTGGAACGCCGGGCCGCCACGCCCTACAACCATATCCGGACTGGCCTCGGTCGCCGACCCGCTCGTACCGCGTGGGAAGCGATTCCTGCCGCTCTCAGGCCGGTCGGATGGAGCCCTTCGCGAACTCGCCGGACAGTACCTGTCCTGGTTCGACGAACGCGCCGATACACCTGCCGATGACGTCGCCGATGCAGGGATGCTCGCCGACATGGCCTGGACGGCCGCTGTCGGACGCAGCCATTTCAACTGCCGGGCGGGCATAACGTTCGAGGACGCCGAGTCCCTGTGCGCCGGCCTGCGGAAACTCCGGGAAACAGACGAGAAGGCAGCACCCCGGGCAGCGAAGACGGTCGCCTTCGCCTATACCGGACAGGCCAGCCAGTGGCCCGGTATGGGCGAGGCGCTCTACGCGAGCGAGCCCGCGTTCCGCGCGGTGCTTGACCGATGCGATGCGGTGCTTGCCGAGGACCGGGGCACGTCGCTGCTCGACGTGATGTTCGCCCGGGAGGGGGCGGCGGGCAAACTCGACGATCCACAGTGGAAGCAGCCTGCGATCTACGCGCTGGAATGCGCGCTTACAGCGCTGTGGGAGAGCGTCGGTGTGCGGCCCGACGTGGTGGTCGGTCACAGCCTCGGTGAAATTGCAGCGGCATATAGCGCGGGCGTGTTCGGGCTGGAGGAGGGGGTGCACTTCGCGGCGGCCCGGGGCGGGTTGATCGGGGCGCTTCCAGGCGAGGGCGCGATGGCGGCGGTCTTCGCGCCAGCGGCCCGCGTCGCGGCGGTGCTCGACGAGCACAATGCGGCCTCGCCGGGCATCGGCCTTAGCATTGCGGCGGATAACGGCGCCCATCAGGTGATCAGCGGCCCGGCAGCGGAGATCGGGGCAATCCTGGAGCGCCTGGAAGCCGATGACATCCGGGTCGCACGACTGCGCAGGAGCCCGGCCTATCACAGCGCGATGGTCGAACCGGCGCTGGGCGAGCTGGAAGCGGCCCTGGCGGAGATCGGCGTGGACGCGATCGTCGAGATCGGTCCGCATGCCGTGCTCGGGCCGATAGCGACGATGGCGTGGCCGGAGAGCGCAGGCGCTGCGCCGCCCGCGGCGCTGGCCAGCCTGCAACGGCCCGCCAAGGGCGAGGAGGTAACAGCGGGCTCGGGCGGCGGCTTCGTGGAAGCTCTCGCCGGCGCCTACGAGGCGGGGCTCGCGCTGTCCTTTCCGGGGCTGTTTGCGGGCGAGGAGCGCCGCCGCATCGCGCTGCCGAGCTATCCCTTCCAGCGCGAGCGCTACTGGGTCGAGGGAACCAGGCGACGATCGGAGGCAGGCCACCCCCTGCTGGGTACGCGTCACGAATCGGCGAGCGGCGAAATTGCCTTCAATACCGAAATCTCCCCCTCGGATCCGGCGTGGCTCAACGACCACCAGGTGTTCGGCCGACGGATCGCACCGGGCGCGCTCTATGGTGCAATGGCCACAACCGCCGCCCGCATCGAGGGCAGCGAGGAGGAAGCGGTCGAGGACTTCCAGATGCACAACGCCCTGGTATTTCCCGAGGACGACGGGGACGGATCGACCGATGCGGGCCGACGGGCACAAGTTCTGCTCGACGACGCCGGGGACAGCGCGTCCCGCCGGGTCCGCATCCTGAGCCGGGGCGAAGGCGAGGACGGCTGGACGCTGCACGCGGAGGGCCGTATCCCGAATTCCGCTCCGGGTCAGCCGCAGGCTGCCTCGCGGCTCAATGTCGAGGAGATGAAATCCGGCCTCTCGCCGGTGGACCTAGCGGCCTACTACCGCTCCAAAATTTCCGTGGGGATCGATCTCGGCCCATCCTTCCGTACGCTGGAGACGCTGTGGGCCCGCCCCGGCGAGGCGGTCGCCGAAGTGGCGCTCCCCGCTGGCCTCGAGCGCGCGCCACTCGAGGTGCACCCGCTGGTGCTCGATGGCTGTCTCCAAGCCTTCGGTGCCGCGCGTAACCCGGACGGCGGCGAAGAGGACGTCACTTATCTTCCCTTCGCATGGGAGCGTCTGTGGCTGGCAGGGCGCCTGCCGGAGCGGCTGGTCTGCCATGTACGCATGCGGGAAACCCCAGCGGGCGAGGCGGCGAAAACCGACAGCGATTTGCCGGAGGTCCGGGCCGCCGACCTCGGGCTCTACGGCCCCGACGGGGCGCTGGTGGGCGAACTGGTCGGTTTCACGGTGAAGCGGGCCACGCGGGCGGCGCTGCTCTCGGCCGTGGAGGGGATCGACGAGCTTCTCTATGAGGTCGTCTGGCGGGACCGCACCCTCGCGCCGGGCATCGTGCCGGCCGACTTCTTGGCCGGGCCGTTTGAAGTCGCGGCCGACACCGAACTATTCACCGACTATCTGGCGAACGTGAATGTCCAGGCCGAAGACAGGACATCGCTGCTCGCCGACCTCGAACGCCTCGCGCGCGCCTACGCCCTCCAGACCCTGGACAGGCTCGGATGGGAACGCGTCGCCGGTGCAAGTGTGAAATCCGAGGAGTTGCGCCAGCGGCTTGATGTAGGCGACGAACACCAGCGGCTGTTCCGCCGGATGCTGGAGATGCTGGCCCAGGCCAAGGTGCTGGAGGACTCCGGCGATGGCTTCGCGGTCTCCATTCCCTCCGGGGCGACGCTGCCGGAGGGGCTTACGGCCGACCCCGGTGCGCTGGCTGCCGAGATGGAGGCGCGCTATGCGCATGGAACGACCGAGATCAGCCTGTTCCGGCGCAGCGCCAATGCCCTCACGGACGTGCTCCAGGGCCGCATGGATCCGCTGACACTGCTGTTCAGCAGCGGCGAGCCGACGGCCGCCGACCTCTACCTGAAGGCGCCGGTCGCCCGGGCAGCAAATCGGATGCTGGCGGATGCGACGGCAGCGCTGCTGCGCACCCTGCCAGACGGGCGCAGACTGCGCGTGCTGGAAGTTGGCGCCGGCACCGGCTCGGCAACCGCCGCGATACTTCCAGAGCTCCCGGAGGGACGCTACGACTACACCTACACAGACATCTCCGCAGGTTTCTTCGCCGAGGCGGAATCCCGCTTTGGCGGCACCGAAGCATCGATCGACTACCGGGTGCTGGACGTCGAGACAAACCCCGTCGAACAGGGATTCGATCGCCACGGCTACGATCTGGTGATCGCCTCCAACGTGCTGCACGCCACGCGCTATCTTGACGAGACGCTGGCGCATTGTCTCGCGTTGCTCGCCCCGTCGGGCCAGCTGGTCGCGCTGGAGACCCTGCGCGGCCAGGGCTGGCTCGACCTGACCTTCGGCCAGCTCGACGGCTGGTGGCGTTTTGCCGACGACTACCGCCCACACCATGCGCTCGCCACCCCTGCCATTTGGCGCCAAGCACTTGTCGATGCGGGCTTCGGCGAGATCGCGATCCTCGGCTTCGACGAGTCCGACCCGAACGCCAACCCGGACCGGGGCGTGATTCTGGCCCGGGGCCCGGCGAAGGTCATGGAAGCACCTGGCCTGTGGGTGCTGTCCGCCGACCGGGGCGGCGTCGCCGCCGGGCTGGCGGCAGAACTTGCCGCGTACAACCAGACAGTGGTGGTCGCCGGCCCCGAAGCCGGTGCAGGCGAGCCCCCGGCGAAGGGAGGTACCGACGTCGTCGAGGCGTTCGTGGAAACGGCGCGGCGAGAGTCGTGGAAATCCTTGCTCAAAGACCTGCCGGGCGACCGGCCGCTCACCGGCATCGTTCACCTTGCAGGGCTCGACGGCCACGGCATGGAAGCGACCACGGAGGAAATGGCCGAGGATGCCCGCCATGCGACGGCGAGTGCGCTGGCGCTGACTCAGGCGCTGGCGGATAGCGACCTGAGCCCATCGAAGGGTCTCTGGTTCATGACGCGCGGCGCGCAGATACTGGAGCGCGAACGCGGCGGCCAACTGGCCGGGGCCATGCTGTGGGGCTTCGGCAAGGTGGCGGCGCGGGAAGCGCCCCAGCTCCAGCCCAGGATGTTGGACCTCGATCCCGCCGATGCGACGATTCCGCCCGGCCTCGCCAACGAACTGCTCCATCCCGACGCCGAAACCCACATTGCCTATCGCTTCGGCCGCCGCCAGAGCGCGCGGCTGGTGCGCGCTGCAGCGGTCACGGACCGGCTGACTTTGCCCGACGAGCCCGGCTGGGAGCTCAAGCCCGATGCCGGGGGTTCGCTCGACGCGATCGGGGTGGTACAGGTGCCGGAACGCAGGCTGGAGCCGGGTGAGGTCCGTGTCGCGATCGAGGCCTTCGGCCTCAACTTCCGCGACGTGCTCATCGCCATCGGCATGGTCGACGATTTCATGGGCGGGGAATTCTGCGGCCGGGTGCTGGAAGTCGGCGAAGGCGTCTCCAGCATCACCGTCGGAGACCGCGTCGTCGGCATGACGTTCCGCAATTTCGGATCGGAGACCGTCACCCTAGAAAAGATGGTCGTGCCCGCGCCGCCTGAATTCTCGGTCAGCGAACTCGCGACGATCCCGACAGCGTTCGTATCGGCGGCGCTGTCGTTCGAGCTCTCCGGGCTGAACGCCGGCGACCGCGTTCTGATCCATGCCGGCACAGGCGGAGTTGGGCTTGCCGCCATTCAGCTCGCCCGGGCAGCGGGCGCGGAGATCTTCGCCACGGCGAGCACACGCAAGCAGGACTATCTCCGCTCACTCGGCGTCAGGCACGTATTCGACAGCCGCACGACGGCATTCGGGCAGGAAATACTGGATGCGACGGACGGCGCCGGCGTCAACATGGTGCTCAACAGTCTGACCGGCGAGGGTTTCATCGAGTCGAGCTTGTCCTGCCTGGCCGATGGCGGCCGCTTCGTGGAAATGGGCCGGGTGGACATCCTGAGCAAGGAGGAGATGGCGGCGGCGCGCCCGGACGTGTCCTACGCCATCCTGATGATCGATGTGCTCAAGGAGGAAGAACCCGAAAGGGCCGGAGAGATCCTGCGCGACGTGATGACGCGGCTCGCGGCCGGCGAACTGACCCCGCTGATCCACGCCAGATGGCCGGTGGCCGAAGTGGGGCCCGCGATGAAATGTATGCAGGGCGCGCGGCATATCGGCAAGATCGTGTTCACCAGCTCGCCGCTCGCCAAGGGAACCCTGTGTGACGACCGCAGCTACCTGGTGACCGGCGGACTGGGTGGAATCGGCTGCGCCGTGGCCAGCTGGCTGGCAGATCGCGGCGCGGGTGCCATCGTGCTCAACGGACGGCGGCCTCCGGACCCTGAAATCGAGGAGGCGATCGCGGTACTACGCGGACGCGGAGCCACCGTTCGCGTGGAGCTCTCCGACGTCACCGATGCCCCTGCGGTGGATGCCATGCTGGCGCGCATCGACGCGGATCTGCCACCGCTGGCCGGCGTCATCCACAGCGTCGGCGTGCTATCGGACGCCTCGATCGGCAACCAGAGCTGGGAAAACTTCAAAAACGTGCTTTGGCCGAAGGTGCTGGGGGCCTGGCACCTGCACAGGGCGACCGCCGACCATGATCTCGACCTGTTCGTCCTGTTTTCCAGCGTCGCCGGCGTTCTCGGCAACCCAGGTCAGGCCAACCACGCGGCGGCCAACGCATTCCTCGACCAGCTCGCCGTCCATCGGCGCGCGCTCGGGCTCCCCGGCCAGTCCATCGCGTGGGGGGCATGGTCGGAGATCGGCGAGGCCGAGGAGCAGCGCGAGCGGATGACCCGGCAGTCGGCGTCAGGCGGGATCGAGTGGATCACCCCGCAGCAGGGTCTCAGGGCCTTCGACCGTCTGGTGCGCGAGGACGCGGCGACCCGCGTGGTGCTGGCGCGCGACTGGGGGGCGTTCGGCGAGTCGCTCGAAAGCCGTCCGCCTTTGCTGGAGGACCTGCTGTCCAGCGGGACGGAGGACGGCGCTGAGGAGTCCCCGGTCGAAGACCTGCTCACCCAATTACGGGAGGTTCCCGCAGCGACGCGCGGGGAGGTGCTCGCGTCGTTCCTTCAGGGGGAAGTCAAGGCGGTGCTGAGGCTGCCGTCGACACCGGCGCCGAACGTCGGGTTCTTCGACCTCGGCATGGATTCCCTGATGTCGGTGGAACTACGCAACCGGCTGAACCGCGCCTTTGCGGACGCATACACGGCCTCCAACACGGTGGTGTTCGATTACCCGGACATTGCCTCACTCGCTCGCCATCTGGCCGAGGAACTCGGTGAGGTCGAACATGTGCCTGCCCCCAAGACCAGCCCCGAACCGGATATCACACCAGCGGCGGAACCAGTAACTGATGGCATTGCGATCGTCGGCATGGCCTGCAGGTTCCCGGGCGCTCCGAACCTTCCGGCCTTTTGGGACCTGCTTGAAGCGGGTACGGATGCGGTGACTGGCAAGCGACCGGAAACCGCTCTTTGGGACGAGTTTACCGAAGGCCTGTCCAGTGGATATTCCGCATACGGTCAGGGCGGGTATATCGAAGGGATCGACAGGTTTGATGCCAGGTTCTTCCGCATATCCCCAATCGAGGCGTACGGAATGGACCCACGCCACCGCATGCTGCTGGAGACAAGCTGGCAAGCACTTGAAGATGCAGGGATCGATCCCGAAAGCCTGCGGGGAAGCCGTACCGGGATCTATGTCGGCATATCCGCCAGCGAGTACGGGGACCTGATGGCATCCTGCAATGCCGAAATCAGCTATCTGGGCACAGCATCGAGCACTGCGGTCGGGCGAGTGGCCTTTCAATTGGGCCTGGAGGGGCCGACGATGCCGGTGGAACTCAACTGCGCGTCATCACTGGTCGCGGTTCACCATGCGGTTGCAGGCCTGCATCGGGGTGAGACAGATCTTGCGCTGGTTGGAGGCGTGCATGCAATACTTTCGGCAGGGATCACCCGGGAGATGGCGGCGCTGGGGATGCTGTCACAGGAAGGCCGGTGCAAAGCATTTGATATCTCGGCAGACGGCTTCGTGCGTGGTGAAGGATGCGGAATGATCGCCCTGAAGCGACTGAGCGATGCGCAAGCCAAGGGTGACCGCATATGGGGTGTGATCCGCGGATCGGCAATCAACCAGGGTGGTGCGAGCGCTGGACCGACGGTGCCAAACGGGCCAGCCCAGGAGCGCGTGATCGAAGCGGCCTTGGCGCAGGCGGACGTGTCGCCTTTGGAAGTAGATTACCTGGAAGCCCACGGGGCTGGCTCGGAGTTAGGTGATTCGATCGAGGTACAGGCCGCGGCAGCAGTCTACGGCAAGGGGCGCCAGGCTAGCGAACCGCTGCTTATCGGTTCGGTGAAGACGAATATCGGCCATCTGGAACCTGCTGCCGGGGTTGCCAGCCTGATTAAGGCCGTACTCGCAATGCATCGGGGGAAAATTCCGAAGAACCTTCACTTCCGGAGTCCGAACACAATGCTGGATTGGGAGCGGCTGGCCGTTCAGGTCGTAACCGAGTTGACGCAGTGGCCAGTCCATGATGGCCGGCCGCCGCGGTCAAGCGTGAGTGCATTCGGAATATCCGGGGCAAACGCGCATGTCGTCGTAGAGGGCTACCCTGCCCGGGAAGGCGCACGGCTCCTGCCCGGCGAAATGCTTGCCCCACGGGGCACCAGCCAGACAGTTTCCGTCTCCCTGCCAACACTCACTGCGGGCCTGCCGCCTGCAGCGGGTGCGACCGACCCGCGCAAGACACGGATCTTGCCACTTTCCGCCAAGTCCCGCCGGGCGCTTCGGGAACTGGCGGGTCGATATCTTGCCTGGCTCGAGGACCTGGAGCCGGAAATTCCTTCGAACGGCAGGACCGGCGATTCCGTACTTTCGGACATGGCATGGACGGCCAGCGTGGGCAGAACTCATTTCGCTCACCGGGCCGGGGTGGTATTTCAGGATACCGGCTCGCTTAGGAAAGGGCTTAGGGGGGTTGCAGAAAGTGACAGTGACCCGGATTCGGACACAGCAGCCGGAGCCGAGGTGACTCCGAAAATGGCTTTCGTTTTTTCCGGGGAAAGCAGCGGGTTGCTTGAAATGGGGAAGGGTCTATACAAGAGCGAACCCGTCGTCCGCACGATTCTCGATCACTGTGACACGGTCCTGAGAGAGGCGGCAGGAGGAATGTCACTTGTAGACGCAATGTTTGACAGGGTGGGCATGGAGGACGGCCTGGATGATGAAACATGGCGTAAACCTGCCGTCTATGCGCTGGAATGCGCCCTCGCGGAGCTATGGCACAGTATCGGGATCCAGCCACTGGTTGTTGCCGGACTCGGCCTCGGAGAGCTTGCAGCGGCTTGGGCAGCGGGTGTTTTCTCCCTCGAGGACGGGCTACGGCTTGCAGCAGCCCGGATCGCGCCGCCGCAAGGCCAGCAAGCACAGCAGTTTCGAACCGACCTTGAGCTGGTGCTTTCGGGCCTGTCGGTTTCAGCGCCTTTGCGCACACTGGTAAGCGGTATTTCCGGCCAGGTGGTAGAGTCGGCCACCGTGCTAGACCATGGAAACTGGCTTCATGCGGGAGATGACCCGGCGGCAGTGCAACGCTGTGTGGAAGCGCTGTCAGACCTGGAAGTCCAATTACTGGTGGAGATCGGCTCCCGAAGCACCTTCAGTGCAACTGAAGACTCGTATGGAGCCGAGCCAGCGGAACGTACTGGCATTGGCACAGGGTCACCAAGGGCGGTCGTGAGCCTTGGCAGCCAGTCCGGCATTGCACCGTCATCCGAGGCCAGCGACGCTTTGGCCAGGGCGGCAGCAACCCTCTACGAAGAGAGGCTTCCAGTTTCCTTTGCGGGACTGTTTGCGGGGGAGACACGGCGTCGAATCTCGTTGCCTGGCTACCCGTTCCAGCGAAAGAACTTCTGGTTCAGACCGCTTGAAAGGCAGGCTCCAGCCTCATCCACCTGATCAACACCCGACAGGGGGTGTGGAATAAAATGTGGGATGGGTGCATTGCGCAACAAGACCGCCCGCAGGGAGTCTGTGTAACCCGCCGGGTGTGACGGCAGCTTCCTGTGTGATGGGGCGAGCTGTTTTCATTTATACTCTTTGCACTAGACTGTTGCCTTTCCAGCATTCGACACCAGAAACACATTGCCTGATGAAAACCGGAAACATCATCCTGATCGGCGCGATGGGAGCCGGTAAATCGACCGTCGGGCGCAAGCTTGCCAAACGCCTGAAATTGCCATTTTATGACAGCGACCGGGTCATTGAGGAAAAAACGGGTGTCGATATTGCTACAATCTTTGAATACGAAGGCGAAGAAGGTTTCCGGGCACGGGAGGAAAATGCCATTGGCGAGCTATGTCGGCGGAAAAATTTTATTCTTGCAACAGGGGGCGGGGCAATCCTTTCAAAGAACACCCGGGAAGTACTGTCTGCGACCGGTACGGTGTTTTACCTGAAGGCCACAGCCGAAGTCCTGTTTGAGCGGATACGGGATGACTCGAAACGCCCCCTGCTGAACACACGGGACCGCAAGCGCACCCTTGCCGACCTGCTGCAGCAAAGAGAACCGTTCTATCTGGAAACAGCGGATCACACGATCACGACCGGGCATAACAACACGAACTGGATAGCCGAACAGATTATGAGGCATTTGAACAGTGCCTAGGCGAGAATACACAGACCAGAATTTTTCACATGACTACATTTGAGGTGCAACTGGGCGAGCGCAGCTACCCGGTGTATATCGGTACAGGTCTTCTCGCGCACTCGCGGTACCTGGAACAGCACATCCACGGCAGCTCTATTTTCATCATCAGCAATGAAAAGGTTGCCCCGTTGTACCTGGATGCCGTCAGGCAGCATCTCGGAGCGTACCGCTGTGCGCATCTGACGCTGCCGGACGGCGAGTCCTCAAAGTCTCTGGACACCATGAACCGGGTGTACAGTACCCTGCTGGAAAACCGTTGCGATCGGGATACGACGCTACTCGCACTCGGAGGGGGGGTGATCGGCGACATCACGGGTTTCGCAGCAGCAACCTACCTGCGGGGCGTGGCATTCATCCAGATTCCCACCACATTGCTGGCCCAGGTGGATTCCTCTGTAGGCGGCAAGACCGGTGTCAATCATGCGCTGGGCAAAAACATGATCGGTGCATTCTACCAACCGAAGTGCGTGATCGCCGACCTGGATACCCTGAACACCCTGGATGACCGCGAACTTAGTGCGGGAATTGCGGAAATCATCAAGTACGGGCTCATACGCGATGCCGAATTCTTTGACTGGCTGGAACTGAATATAGACAGGCTCCTCACGCGAGACCCGAAGGTCCTGGGGTTTGCTGTTCATCGCTCGTGCCGGAACAAGGCAGAGGTCGTCGCTGCCGACGAACTGGAGAAAAGTGGAATGCGGGCCCTGCTGAATTATGGTCACACCTTCGGCCATGCCATCGAGACCGCTACCGGGTACGGAAGCTGGCTGCATGGAGAAGCCGTAGCCTGCGGCATGCTGATGGCCGCCCGACTGTCGATCAACCTGGGCTGGCTGGCAGAGGAGGCCGGCGTGCGGCTCGAGCGTCTGCTGCACAAGGCCGGACTGCCCACCTGCCCGCCTGACACCATACATGCCGATCAACTCCTGGAGCACATGGCAGTCGATAAAAAGACCCGTGCAGGCACGCTGCACCTGATATTGCTGCGGGCCATCGGTCAGGCCGTGCTCACTGCAGATTTCTCTGATTCTCAGCTCAAGGGCGTAGTGCAGGAATTCTGCAACCCATAGCGTCATGCGCGGCATACCGGCATCACATCCCGAACCGAATACCCGTGTGCGAGGCCAGGCCCCCTACGCCGCCAAGGATGCAGCTTCCAAAGGACGCCAGCACGCGGAAGCCCCGGCGTCTCACCGGGGAGAATTCCAGCGCGACCGGGAGCGGATCATCCACAGTACCGCGTTTCGCAGGCTGGAATACAAGACCCAGTTATTTGTCAATCATGAAGGGGACCTGTTTCGCACCCGGCTCACACATTCCATCGAAGTCGCCCAGGTCGCACGCAGCGCCGCGAACGCCATGGACCTCAATGAGAACCTCAGCGAAGCCATTGCCCTGGCGCACGACCTGGGCCATACACCGTTCGGGCATGCCGGGCAAGATGCGCTCAATGCATGCATGCACCAGCACGGCGGTTTTGAACACAACCTGCAGTCCCTGCGGGTCGTGGACAAGCTGGAACTGAAATACCCGCAGTTCCCGGGACTGAACCTGACGTTCGAGACACGGGAGGGCATACTCAAGCATTGCTCGAAGAAGAATGCGCAGGCACTGGGCGAGGTTGGCCGACGTTTCATTGACCGGTCACAGCCCGGCCTGGAAGCCCAGCTTGCCAATGTTGCCGATGAGATCGCCTACAACAACCACGACATCGATGACGGCCTGCGTGCAGGCCTGGTCACCATCGCCCAGCTCAGGGAGATCAGGCTGTTTGATCATCACTACTCGGCGGTCGAACAGGAATTTCCGGAACTCAGCGTGCGCAGAAAGATGTACGAAACTATCCGCCGCATCCGCCGGGACCTGGTCGGTGACCTGGTCGCAGCCAGTCAGGCCGCGATCAGCCAGCAACCGATCACCAGCATCGACGATGTTCGCGGCCATGACGAGGTGCTGATCCGGTTCAGCCAGTCCATGAAACGGAAAAACCAGGAACTGAAATCCTTTTTACGAAAAAACCTCTACCGGCACTACCGCGTATACCGCATGAACCGCCAGGCCAGAAAAGTGGTTTCGGACCTCTACGCGGTGTTTTTTGAGGATACCCGTCTGATGCCGGATGAATATCACGAACTGGCGACAGCAGCCCGGAAACAGCTCGGGGAAAGCGGGCGTGCCCGGGTCATCGCCGACTATATCTCCGGAATGACCGACCGCTACGCCATCGCCGAGCACAACCGCGTGTTCAATGCAAAAATCATCTGAAGCATCCTGCACACCAGTGAATACTTGACCCGATCCTGATCGAAGGCGCATCATTGAATGACCGGATAACGGACCTGGACCTGCCCGGGCGCTGCCGGGCGCCTGAATCGGAACAAGCGTACAGGACCGTGAAGAAAAACCATAAAATTCGCATCTTGCACTGCGCAACAGCAACGAATCCATTGTGTCGACAAGAATCCCCCAGTCCTTCCTCGATGAGCTCATCACACGTACCGACATCGTAGAACTTATCAACAGCTACGTACCGCTGAAAAAGAAGGGCAAGGAATACATGGCCTGCTGCCCTTTCCACAATGAAAAGACCCCGTCGTTCACGGTAAGCCCGGACAAGCAGTTCTATTACTGCTTCGGATGTGAGGCACACGGTACCGCCCTGGGTTTTCTGATGGAGTATGAACGGCTTGAATTTCTGGAAGCCGTGGAGGCCCTGGCACAGCATGCAGGCATGGAGGTTCCACGCGACCAGCTCACGCCCGCGCAGCAGAGTTACCAGAAGTTCTTCAGCCTGCTCGAACAGGCCCAGGCCCATTTTCGGGAAATGTTGTGTACCCACTCCGCGGCCAGCGCTTATCTGAAAAACCGCGGGTTGAGTGATGAAGTCATCGCCCGGTTTGGCCTGGGATATGCCCCGGACCGGTTTGACGGCCTGCTGAACCATCTCAGGCATGCCGCCACCGAGGCACAACTGCTCAAGTGCGGGCTGATCAAAAAGAACGCCAGGGGAAACCTGTATGATCTCTTTCGAAACCGGATCATGTTTCCGATCAAAGACCGGCGCGGGCGCGTCATCGCTTTTGGTGGAAGAGTGATTGATGATGCGATGCCCAAGTATCTGAACTCACCGGATTCTCCGGTGTTTCACAAAAGCGAAGTGCTGTACGGCATGCATGAAGCACGCAAGGCCAAGGCAACCCAGCACAGCGTGCTGGTGGTGGAGGGCTATATGGATGTGCTGGCCCTGGCACAGCATGGGATCGAAAACACCGTGGCCACACTGGGCACTTCGACGACGACCCCGCACATCCAGCAGCTCTACCGTCACACCCAGGAAATCATATTCTGCTTTGACGGCGATGCAGCCGGGCAAAAGGCCGCATGGCGCGCAGCGGAACACACCATCCCCGGATTCAAGGATGGGCTGGAAGCGAAGTTTCTGTTCCTGCCACAGGGTGAAGACCCGGACAGCCTGATCCGTTCGCGAGGCAAGACGGTCTTCCAGCAGTACATGAAAGAAAGCCTGCCGCTCTCCACTTTCATTTTTGAAAGGCTGAGCCAGGAAATTGATCTCAGCACACCTGCCGGAAAAGCCCGGCTTGCACAGATGGCCAGGCCATTACTTGAAAAATTCCCGGACGGGGTATTCAAGAAACTGATTTTTGAAGAACTGGAAAACAAGGTCGGTGTCGCAGTACAGCGCAGTCCGGCCCGGCCCGCTGCCCACACGAAAAATTTCAGGCTGACGGATGCACTGACCCGCTCGACTCCGGTTCGACTGGCGATCTCGGCCCTGCTGCATGAACCTTCACTTGCTGCAGAGGTGTCCTCCCTGGACCTGTTGCACAAATCACTGATTCCGGGTGTACCGCTCCTTACAAGGGTCATCACGATCTGGAAAGAGGAACCTGACCTGGGGCATGCAGCGCTGATCGAGCGCTTTCGTGGGCAGCAGGAGGCCGACCAGTTGCAAAAGCTGCTCACCTGGAACTCACCCAGATTACAGAACCCCAAGCAGGCATTCGAGGATGCCATGAACTGGATCTGCCGCAAGACACAGAGCACAAGAATCCAGGGACTGATCGAAAAGGAAAAGGAGGATGGCCTGAGTGAGCAGGAAAAGCAGGAACTCAGAGACTTGCTGCACCGGAAAATGGCCTGACGCGCGAGGTCCGGGAAACCGGGATATGGGGGGTTTTACAGCCGGATGTGAAACTGCGTATACTCAAGATTGAGCGAAAAAACGGCCAGGACCTGGCCAAGCTGAACGACAAACTGGATGACACAGGTATAGGAGAACGTGTGATTGCACAGGCAGTGGTTAAATGACCGTTAAGCGTACAACACCACCCAAAAGCCGGTTCAACAGCCCACCGTTGAGACCGTACAGCAAATGAGTGCAGAAGAGTTGCTTGCCTTTGAGCGGTTGTCTTATGCCATGAAGGAGGCTGACAAGGACGACTACCAGCCTGGTATTGATTTGGACATTTTCCCGCAAGACGCTACCTAGAAAAAGGTTGCCTGCAGGGCACCCCCGGGATATGTACGATTTCTCACGGAAAGCTTACAAGGTACTGTTTAACAGGCACCTGATTAATCTTCTGCGTGTACACCGCATTAACACAGTCCTTGATGTTGGGGCGAATAGAGGGCAGTTCGGGTCCTTGCTTCGAAAGCTCGGATTTAAGGGAATAATTCTGTCATTCGAACCGCTTGCAGATACTTTCAATCTCCTTGAGAAACGCTCAAGACATGATGCAAATTGGCACGCATACAACTTTGCGCTAGGAGATACCCAAGGCTCGCTTGCTTTGAATGTTCTGCATGGCCGGGGGCTCTCATCCTTCCTTGAACCGAATGCATATTGCAGGAATTTTCTCCAAAAGAAATCCGGTATCGATGAGTCATTGTCCGTTAGCGTAAAGACGCTAGATTCCGTATTCGCTGATCTCCCATGTGACGATACGAGCAGGATTCACCTGAAAATGGACACCCAGGGATATGACCTGAGAGTATTTGCTGGAGCCACAGAGACTTTGCAGGCCGTCCAGACCATGCAGGCGGAACTGTCGATTCACGCCCTTTATGAAGGCATGCCCAATTATCTGACTGCATTGACGGCATACGCTGAGGCAGGATTTTCCCCCAGTGGATGGTTCCCCATCTTGAGAGACAAGGTTTCCTTGATCGAATGCGATGTGCTAATGACCAGAAATCCCTGAAGACATCTCGCAAAACCTGCCTCTCAACTGGCTTAGCCTCCAGAGGCTGAATTTTGTTTTCTTTCGGGAGGTGTTATTCCAGCCTGCCATGCGGCGGCAAATTCTGGCTTTTGTACCAGGCCGAAACCAGATAAGGCATGATACACAGCGCGAGCAGACATTCCTTTCACAACATAGGCTTTATGATTGACCTGACAGGCACCAGGGAGCCAAAGTCCAAAAGCGTGGACCTTGCAAAAAACGAATTTCAAACTGAGACACGGCCCCCAAACTCTTAAACTATTCCGTTTTTTCATAACCTGATATACTATGTGGTTCGGCTCAAAGAATTGCAGACCAGGGGCAGTAAACACCGAATGGATGAGAATCAGCAGCAATCCAACAGCATCAAACGACTTATCGCAAAAGGCAAGGACCAAGGTTTCCTGACATATACAGAAGTCAACGATCATCTCCCGAGCGGCATCGTTGACCCTGAACAAATCGAAGAGATCGTGAGCACGATCACGGACATGGGCATCAACGTCCATGAGCAGGCGCCTGATTCAGACAGCCTGATCCTTACAGACAGTACCGCAACAGACGATGATGTCGAGGAAGCAGCCGCGGCCCTGGCAACCGTTGACAGCGAGTTTGGCCGCACTACTGACCCGGTACGCATGTACATGCGCGAAATGGGAATTGTCAACCTGCTGACCCGTGAAGGCGAAATCCTGATTGCCAAACGCATCGAGGAAGGCCTGCGCCAGGTACTGCTGGCGATCGGTCACTATCCATCCACCATCCAGAAGCTGCTGAAGTTCTATGCAAAAGTCAAGTCAGAGGATGCCCGCCTCACAGACCTGATTACCGGGTTTGTTGACATGGACGAAGACACCAATGCTATTCCACCCCCTGCGACGCAAGTCACCCAGAATGGCAAGAATGAAACTGCCAGTGAGGATGAAGAAGACGAGAAAGAACTGGATACAGGTCCTGATCCCAAAGAGGTCCTTGCGTATTTTACAAAGCTGGAAAGGATGTACAAAAAATTCTGTACGGCATCCGGCGATGAGAAAAAGCAACGAGCAGGGCGTGAAAAGCTTGCCAAAGAGTTTGCTTCGATCAATCTCACACCCAAGGTGGTCGACGTACTGACCGCTGACTTCAAATGGATGGTTGGCCGGATTCGGATACACGAGTCGCGCATCAGGCACATGTGCACCCGCGATGCAAGAATGCCGCGCGACAGGTTCATCAAGTCATTCCCCGGAAATGAGACAAACCTCGACTGGATTGTCTCCATCACCAAGTCGTCACGGGCCAAGTATGCGAAGGCCCTTGCAGAACTGAAACCCGATATCATCAAGGAACAGGACAAGCTGATCTCGATCGAACGTGAAACAGGGCTTACGATTCGCGAAATCCGGGACATCAACCGGCATATGTCAATCGGTGAAGCCAAGGCGAGCCGTGCCAAGAAAGAAATGGTCGAGGCCAACCTGCGCCTGGTCATTTCGATTGCCAAAAAATACACCAACCGGGGCCTGCAGTTCCTGGACCTCATCCAGGAAGGCAACATCGGTTTGATGAAAGCGGTGGACAAATTTGAATATCGGCGGGGATACAAGTTTTCAACTTATGCCACGTGGTGGATTCGCCAGGCTATTACCCGGTCCATAGCAGACCAGGCCCGCACCATACGAATTCCGGTACACATGATTGAAACCATCAACAAGCTGAACCGGATTTCACGGCAGATGCTGCAGGAAAAGGGGCGCGAACCGACTCCTGAAGAATTGGCCGAGCGCATGGAAATGCCCGAAGAGAAAGTGCGAAAGGTGCTGAAAATTGCAAAGGAACCCATTTCCATGGAAACCCCGATCGGGGACGATGAAGATTCCCATCTGGGTGACTTCATTGAAGATGTCATCATTGAATCGCCTGTGGATTCCGCATCCTTTGAAGGCCTGGGTGAGGCCACACGTGAAATTCTTGCTTCGTTGACGCCACGTGAAGCCAAGGTATTGCGCATGCGTTTCGGCATCGACATGAACACGGATCATACTCTGGAGGAAGTGGGCAAGCAGTTTGATGTGACACGGGAGCGTATTCGCCAGATCGAGGCCAAGGCCCTGCGCAAACTTCGCCATCCGAGCCGGTCCGAACAGCTACGCAGCTTTCTCGAGATAGAATAGAATCTGCACTTTCGGTGCAAGCAACCCCGGGCCTGTAGCTCAGTTGGTTAGAGCAGAGGACTCATAATCCTTTGGTCGTAGGTTCGAGTCCTACCGGGCCCATACCCCCTAAATTCAAAGACGTCCAAGGACGTCTTTTTTTATTATTATATTCAGTACTTTATCCTAAATAATAGTCTATCAAGGTATTATAAAGTCTATTGACATCTATGCATAAAGTGGGGCAACATTGGGGGCAACTGTTCATCTGTAAAAAGGAGTTGCCCCCATGTCACTATCAAATACAGCAATTCGTAATGCCAAACCTAGTGAAAAAAGCCGCAAGATGTTCGATGGCAGAGGGCTTTATCTAGAAATTTCCCCCAGCGGAGGGAAATGGTGGCGCCTGAAATATCGCTTTGACGGCAAGGACAAGCGTATATCCTTGGGCACCTATCCTGATGTATCCCT
The DNA here is from genome assembly GCA_026713405.1 of Gammaproteobacteria bacterium. Next base: position 217 of record JAPOON010000415.1, on the reverse strand, counting down.
GAAAGATGCCCGTGAACGCCGTGAAGCGGCCAGACGTCAGATCGCCAACCAACTTGACCCGAGTGAGCTGCGCAAGCTGGAGAAGGCTGCCAGGGTAGAATCTGTCTCGAACAGTTTTGAGGTTGTGGCCTGTGAATGGTTTGCCAAGCATGAACCGAACTGGAGTACAGGACATGCGGACCGTGTCATTAGCAGGCTCAAAAGAGATGTTTTCCCT
>JAPOON010000414.1 GCA_026713405.1 Gammaproteobacteria bacterium | reverse complement strand
CGGCACGTGAACGCCCTGGAACACTTCGTCCTGGCTGGTGACCCGGGTGGACAGGACCTGGGTGGGCGAACGCAGCCGCATGCCTTCCTCGGTGAACGCGCGAACCCTGCCCCGGCCGGCCTTGAGTTCATCCCAGATGCCGTCGCGCTCGATCAGCAACTGCACCTCTTCGGCCAGCGCGTACTGGGTTGTTTCCAGGCCGCCGATGACCATCGCGTAGACGATGCCGTTGATCTCCCCGTTTCTGAGCTTGCGCTTGAGCGGCGAGTACTCCACCTGGGTGAGAAAGGAGATCATGTCATCGCCGGAATGCCTGCGCTTCTCGTCGATCAGATCGTCCGTGTACCGCTCGAATTCGGCGAGCACCTCGAACTGCTCTTTCATCTCCTCCTCGTTGAGCAGGTTGTTGTGCTTGCGGCCGTAGACGAAAGGCTTGACGGTACCGTCGCCGAAATGTTTCAGGAGCTTGAGGTCAGCCAGGGGCCAGCCGAGAACGTTCGCCATTACGGTATGCGGCAGCGGCTGGGCGAACTCGGAGACAAACTCCACCTCGCCCCGGTCGATCCACTTGTCCACCAGTTCATTAGCCACCCGCTCAACCATCTCCCGGTTGCGGCCTGCGCCCGGCCCGACCCAGGGATCGGTGAGTTCCTGACGGTGGGCCCGCCACATTTCGGGATTCGGCCGCAGGCTTACCATGGAGGCGACCAATGTGTTGACGCTGGGGAGTTCGAACGGGTCGCCGCCCGCCTCGATGACCTGCTTGAGCGCCAGGCTGGTTACGACGGGAAAGCGCTGCTGGTCCCGAACCACCATGGCGATGTCTTCGTGCTTTGAAAGAATGAACGCATCGGTCCCGGGCTCGAATCCCTCGCCCGGAATGCGATGCACCGGCGCCTCGGCGTGCAGGATGTCGTAGGCCTCGTACCAGTGTTCCTGGGCGCCGGGCGAGAACAGATCGACATCGTCGAGATGCACCGGGCAGCGCATCGGGCTCAATTCATGGTTGGGTCGCTTCGCCTCCACGGTATTGCCTCTTTAGAACCAGTTCCAACATCCTATCCCGGCCCGATGGATTTAAGCAAAAAACCATTCGTTTGCCGCAATCCCCTACCCTGTCGGCGTGACCCCGGCGGTACCCGTCGCCCTGGTTGCGACACTCGAATTCTGGATGTGGTCGCACAACGGACAGCCCGGCGTTCGCCTCGGCCTCGCCGGGCAGACCATTGGGCCCATATCGAGCGCCGGTGCCGCATTCCGGCTGCTTGGCGGGGTTGCCGCCGTGCGTTGCAGCAGCCTATTTCCCGTCGACGTTCGCCAGAAGCGACCGCGCAGAAGTCACGATCGATGTATCCGGACAGGTGCCGATCAACTCCTTCAGCACGGCGATCACCGGTTCCCCCTCGCGCATCAGAGGCCACCCGTAGGGGGTCTTCGCAAACAGTTTGAAAAATTCGGTGAGATGTTGCGCCGCCGCTTCGCGGGCGTCTGCAGCCTCCTCGAGTACAACCGCCAGCGCCATCGCGCGCATGCTTGTACGCCGCAAGCCGCGTGTGGCCGCCAGTGCCAGCAGATCGCGCAGGAGCCGCCGGCCGTCCTCGAATTTGCCTTGCAGCAGCCAAAGCCGCAGTCGCGCCAGGGAAAATACCTCCATCTCGCGCCAGGTCTGATTCTGCAGATCCAGACAGGCGGCCGGTGACTCGGGCAGCCCCTCGGCACGCCAATGGCGCTCGGCCTGTTCGACCTGGCCGGCTGCCGCAAGCACGGTGGCATACAGACCGGCCAGGAAGCGCTCATACGCCGGCAACTCGAACCTGCGGGCATTTGCGGCGGAGTCTTCGAGAATCGCCAGGGCACGCTCCGCGTCGCGTGTGTGCAGCGCAACATCGGCCGCCACCCCGCTGACCGCCGCATAGGACGCAAATTGTGTGCCGTAGCACCAGGGCTCCCGAACGATGCGATCGCATTCACCGGCATCCGGCAAGCCGTTGCACTCGAGATTGAGTTCCCGCATCAGAGTTTCGCCAAGCGCCACTAACCCGAGATCGTTCAGGAAATTGCGTCTAGCAGTCTGAAGGCCCGATTGATAACACTCCCGCGCGTCTTTAACGAGTCCCTGCGCCATCGCAATCTGTCCCATCTGAAACTCAAGGGCCAAGCCGCCGTACGGAAAGCGGTCAGCAAGCCATGCCCGCGCACGAGATCCCCGATCGAGTGCGGCTGCAAACTCGGCTTTCAAATTGTGGGCGAGACAAGCCCAATACTCGCAGCTAGCCCGCAAGAGCGGGTCCATGCCCGACGCCTCTTCGAGGCGCGCAGACGCCGCAAGGGTTTCGCGGAACAGTTCGGAGCTCACCGGTTCGCAGCCACGCTGCGTTATCAAACCAAGCAACGAGACCCACTCACCAAGCAGTCTCTTGTCCTCACCCGACTCAGCCACCAGTTCTGATGCAGCACGGAAAGTTCTTCTCGCTTCCGCGAGCCGTCCCGCCGCCACCTGCGCCGCCATACGAATCACGCGCAACCGAGGATAACGATCGATCGACTCCTGGGTAAGGTATCGGTCGGCGGCGATCAACCTGTCGGGGCCGTACCTTGCCAGATACAACAACCCTCCCGCCCTGATCAGTATCTCTCCAACCAGCACTGCATCGGATGCTTCTACCGCATGCCGCATGGCCTCTACGACATCGCCGCGCCGAGCCAGGACGATAGCGATTCGCCTATGAACCGTCCGATAGCGCTCCGGCGACTCCAGCCGTCGTCGGTCGGCACAATGGTCCCGGATCAACGTATGCAGGCGCCACACTCTCCGATCGCCCACAGGGCACGGTTCGATGAGGCCGGTTACACCGGAGATGTTCTGGAGCCTGTCCAGGAGGTTCGTTCCGTCAAGCACCTCGTCCAGCAACTCGGCGTCGATGTAGTCCAGCAAACCTGCATCGAGCAGCAATTCCCGATCCTCATCGCCAAGCGCATACCACAGCCGCGCCTCCATCCAGTTCCAGACCACATCCCTGACAGCACGGCGTTTCTCGATCGCCGGCAGTGAGCTTACGCTTCGCCTGACGTGCAGCTCGATCGGCCAGCCCGCGGATGTCGAAGCCACGGCGTCCAATTCATCAGGCGGCAGCACGCCACCCAGAAACCGCTCGATCTCCCGGCTGGAAAAGCGCAGTTCCTCGGCACTGAAAATCTCGGCCGCACCCTTGAGCAACATCGGTGTAATGTCAAAGCCCAATGGCAATTCCCGGCATGCTATGGCCAGGTGAAGATTCGGCGGCGCGCGGCCGACTAGCGCATTCAACAACTCCACCGACTCCGGGTTCTCCAATCGTTCCAGTTCGTCCAGTACGAGTACCCAGGGTTCGGGCTTGGCCGCGAGGGCGTCCATGAGGAACATGGTTCGATTGGATATCGATTGGAAGTTGGCGCCTCCACCGCGCAACGGCTCGAGCATATCCAATCCCGCCCGCTGGAAGGAGAACGGAAGATACATGTCCAGCCCCGATGGCTCGTCGTTGTCGAGACGCAGCCAGGCGGTTCGTACCCCCCGTTCCGTCAACAACCGGCAGCAACCGGCAAGGACGGTTGTCTTTCCGAACCCGCCCGGCGCCCACAACAGCGTGAGTTGCCGGTTCGTCGGCAGACAACGCTCTATCAGGCCCGAGCGGTCCAGATAGTCTGAAACCGGTTGGGGCGGTGTTATGCGATGCTCCAGAAGCCACGATGGAGCGATTACCGACAGCCCCTCCTTGCGCGCCGCCGCGCGGGCCGACGCCAATTTCAGGACTTTGCTCATGTCGCACCCGGCCCGGACAATTCGTCAATCATCGGAATCGCACCGCGATTTCGATGTACGCATCCGGGTCCCGGATGAGGTGTGATGCCAATCGTCTTTGGTCAAAGTCGGTGTCTCCAACCGGCCGGGCCCCCGATCATCTCCAAACGGCACACCTCTCGTGTGCCGGGTCGCTCCTTGACTTAGACAGACCGTCGGTCACGGTGTTCCGTCCGCTGACGCGTCGACGGGGGCTGACCCTGTATGCTTGATCTCGACAATCCCAATGTGGAGGCAGCGGTGGGCCAATACATCTATCCCGGGGCACTCAGCAGCGTCGCCCTGCTGGTCTACTACTACACCTTGTTCAAGGCCGGCATGGCTCGCGGTCGTTTCAAGATTCAGGCGCCATCTCACGACGGACCCGAAGAATACGTTCGCCACGTTCGCGTGCACCAGAACACGCTCGAACACCTCGCCCTGTTCCTGCCCGGGCTGTGGCTGTTCGCGTTCGCCGTCGACCCACTGTGGGCAGCGGGCATCGGTGTCATCTGGCCCGTCGGGCGCCTGATGTATGCCACCGGGTACTACAAGGCAGCGGAGAAGCGCAGCATCGGCCTGTACATCAGCATGCCGCCGATCTACATCTTTCTCCTCGGCTCTCTGATCGGCTTCGTCGTCAAGGCTTTCCAGGCTTAGCTCAGGACTCGAACATCGAGTCACGACCACGGGCAGGATGCGCCGTTTGAACGCGGCTCAGTGCCCTGCGAAGGGGACTACCTCGGCCAGGCTCGATGCGCCGACCGACAGCATGACCAGCCGGTCCAGTCCGAGCGCCACGCCCGCGCAGTCCGGCAGGCCCTGTCGCATCGCCGCCAGCAGGCGTCGGTCCGGTTCCATTTGCGGCTTGCCTCGCTGCCGCCGGCGCAGGTTGTCCCGCTGCATGCGCTCGAGCAATT
>JAPOON010000413.1 GCA_026713405.1 Gammaproteobacteria bacterium | reverse complement strand
GATGGGAGGGGAGGGAAGGAAGTCGGGTATCCCTCCGGGTGCAGCTTGTCTCTCCGAGGTGGGGAGGGCTGCAGTCAACTTTAGTCAACGGTGCCTATGTTACTTTTGGTAACATCAAATGCAACCTCCAGTAACGCAACGCAATGTTGCATATTTGCAACGCAAGTGCTATCAATCGCGCGACTGCAGGTGATATTCCAGTCGAAATTCCGGGGCTTCGGAGCCGCATATGGATTGGGACGATTTCAAATTCTTTTCGGCCGTTTCCCGCTGCGGTTCGGTTCGTGCCGCCGCCCGCGACCTGGGCGTCAATCCATCCACCGTTACCCGGCGAATAGAGCAATTCGAGGGGCGTCTTGGAGCCAAGCTGTTCGCCCGAACCGCGCGCGGGCTGGTATTGACGCCGGCGGGTTCGGCCGCGGCCGGCAAGGTGCAGGATGTCGAAGCCGACCTGGGCCGAATCGAGCGGGCGATCCGGGAGGAAGACCAGGCGCTCGCGGGCAAGATTCGAATCGCGGTGCCGGAATTCATGATGCTCGGTGGCGTATTCGAAGAATATGGGGGTGTGGCGGATGCCTATTCCCGGATTACCGTGGAGTGGCTGTTTGAGGCCGCGGGTCCGGCATTGACCAGGGGGGATGGCGATCTGGGCGTGGAGGTAACGGCCAATCCGCCGCTGGATCTCGTGGGCCGCAGGATCGGTGCTGTGGCGGTTACCGCGTATGCGGCGCGAGCCCGTCCCGGTTTCGCCAACCCCAAACGCTCATCCCGCTGGCTTGAATGGTTGGCGCCTGGGGAACTGGGGGAAGCCTGTGATGCGATCAGGGCTACGGGTTGGCAAGGCGCCACGGTGGTGAGCCGTTGCGGCGCCCTTTCCCAGTTGGTTGCCCTGCTGCGGGCCGGCGCCGGCGTTGCGGCGCTGCCTTGCATGGTGGGCGATCTCGAGCCGGGCCTTACGCGGGTGTCGGATGCGCCACTGGTATCGGGGGAGCTGTGGCTGCTGATTGCACCGGAGGTGCGCTACGCGCGCCGGGTGAGGTTGCTGGGCGAGTACCTGAAGGAAGCGATCGCCGCCAAAGCGTCAGCGTTGACGGGAGGAACCGCCAGCGCGGGGGTGCAGCCGGACGGCTGATCGGCGATCGGACAAGGGAAACCTGCGTGTGCCGGAAATCCGCCGCGCTGAGTGCGGATGCAACCTGTGTCGAAAGCCTTTCCCTGCCGAGGGGCGGTCGACGAAGCGGGTGCGCCGGTGTCAGGAGGCCTGCAGGTACTCGGTTACCGCCCTTGCGCTACCCCGGAAAACGACGCGACGGCGTTTCGAGGCGAGTTGATAGTCGTACATCGGATCGTAATACCACTGCAGCAACAACCCGATCCACCCCTCGTGATTGCTGTTTCGAAACCCCTCGTCCAGAGCGCCCCTGATCCTCGCGTGGCGGTCGCCGCCGAGACGCTTGCGGATACGGTCGAGCGATTCGGCAAGCCGGCCATGGAGGTCTTCGGAAGAGATACCGCCGGCAAGCGGTTCTTCAACGTATTCGGAGCGGATATTGCGCACCCTTTCTTCGATGGTCGCCTCGAGCAGCGCCAGCGGTGCCGTGCCCATTCGGTCATGCCACGCGGCAGGCAGGGCGAGACGGCCGATGGTTCGGCTTTCGTCCTCGAGCAGCAGCGTCGGGGCGTCATGCTTGAGGTAGGCGACCGCCAGCGCGTTTTCGAAGGCGATGGGTGTGGGTTGCCCCCCGGGGCGGGCGCCGAAGGCGGAGCCCCTGTGCTGTGCCAGCCCCTCCAGGTCGATGGCATGGGCAAGCCCGCTTATGACCCGGGTCTTGCCGCTGCCGGTGCGGCCGGCCAGCACCAGCCAGCGCCTGGAATCGCCGGTGGCGCCTTCCAGGGTGGCAAGGCATGCCCCGCGCAGGGTCTTGTACCCGCCGGCAACCCTGGGTACGGCGACGCCTTCCTCTTCCAGCCAGGACTGGGCAATCCGCGAGCGCAACCCGCCCCGCCAGCAATAGAGCCAGCAGCCGGAATGTCTGCGGGCGAACTCGGCCCAGGCTCGGGTTCGCTCGGCGCGGACTGTGCCGGAGACGAGTTCGTGGCCCCTGGCAAGGGCGGCATCCGGACCGTCCTGCTTGTAGGTGAGCCCCACCTCGTGGCGCTCGGCATCGGTGAGCAGCGGCAGGTTCACAGATGCAGGAAACGCGCCCTGGGCAAACTCCGCCGGCGCCCTCAGGTCGATGAGCGGAACGTTGTCGGCGAGCAGTGCGGTGGGTGTCAAGGAGCGGGTTCGATGACGGGTTGTCTGGCCATGAACAGGTCGAGGTGTTCCTGGAGAATGTCCATGACATCCTCCCGGTCGGCGTCGGTCGCCTCCTTGAGCGCAAGTTGCTGCAGGCGCACGGCTTCGTCGAAGTTGCCGTTCGCCGCAAAGGTTGCGGCCCAGGTGTCGAGAAATTCGGGGCTGGTGCGTGCCCGTTCGTCGGCTTCCATCATGCGGGTCATGATTTTCCGCGCGTAGCGCGCCTTGCGCAGCCGGGCGAGATCGGAAACGGTCAGCGTCCAGGCCACTTCGTTGACAATGTCCGCGTTGTTCGGAGCGGCCTTCGCGGCGTCGCGATACCAGCGATAGGCGGTGCGGAAACTCTGCCTGGCCGCTATGCCGCGGGCGTGCAGATTGCCGAGCAGCAGCATGGCCTGGGGATCCTCGTTTTCGTCCACCAGTTCCTGCAGCCACCCAACGGCGCGCTCATCGCCCTGCGCTGCATCGCGTTCCCGCATCAGGTAGCGGGCGTACCCGAGCCGGGCAGCGGAGTTGCCGAACGCCGCGGAGCGAATGAAATACACGCCGGCCCGCGCCGTGTCCCGCTCGACGCCATCGCCGGCGTAGTAGAGATGGGCGAGGTAGAGGAGCGCCTCGCTGTGGCCCAGCTCGCCGGCCTGGTCAAGCAGGGGCACACCCGAGGCTTCGTTGTCTTCGCCGAAGGCGCCGGTCAGGTAGAGGCTGCCGAGCGCGTACATCGCATCGGTCGACCCGAGCGCGATGGCGTGCAGGTAGTTTTCCATCACCTGGTCCAGCGCCTGGCGCCGTTCGCCCTCGGTTTCCGCCGTTAACGATTTTTCCCAGAATATGCGGGCCAGCATGACGTTGGCGATGACGTTGCCGGTCCTCGATGCCGTGCGCAGCCAGCCGACGGCATCGTCGTACTGCTTGCGGGCCATCAGCATGGCCCCCACCGCCGCTTGAGCGGTGGCATCGCCACTTCTTGCGAGAATGCCCATGAGCGTCAGCGGCGTAAACTCGAAGTGCGGAGCCTGCCCGGCCGTCTCGTTCGACAGGGACGTCACGGTCGTGCGGTAGAGGGCGTCGAGATTGAAATGGAACTGCTGCAGCGGCCCCTGCTCCGGGCGTCCGACCACCAGCATGTGAAACGATTCCGGCTCGCTGGACTGGTAGATCGCGCCGACCGGCGACAGCGACCCGGCGATTACGAATATCTGGGCCTCGACGGGTGTCAGGGTGCTGTAAGGGTTCTCCGGCGAGCCGTCGGCATTGCCGGCCATGTGGACCCGGATGGCTTCCATCCACGCCGCGTGCGAGTCGGCCGCATCCGGCGATTCCAGGTGTTCGTAGAAACGCCTCAGGGCGTAGTGACCGGTGAGGCTGCCGCGGCAGATGTCCAGAATGGCGGTGCCGATGGCGCCGAGCTTGAGCGGTTCGTCTTCTGCCAGCCGCAGTGCCTGCAGTTCGAGGTCGGCCAGTTGCCGGAGCCGGTCGGGAAGTTCATCCCCGTCCAGAAACGCCTGGCGCAGGCCAGCCACCGTTGCGGCAGTCGGGCGGTCGGCGCCTGCTGCGTCGGCGGGCGGG
>JAPOON010000412.1 GCA_026713405.1 Gammaproteobacteria bacterium | reverse complement strand
TGGCGAGCGTCATGGTCATGGCCATGATGGGCGATGCCAGTTGTCGGGCGCTGGCCAGCGCCGCCGCCGTTCTGGACGCGCCCTCGCGCATGTGCCGGGCCACGTTCTCCACCATCACGATGGCATCGTCCACCACCAGGCCCACGGACAGAACGATGGCCAGAATGGTCAGCACGTTGAACGAAAAGCCCATCAGCGACATGGCCGCCACCGCGCCGAGCAGGGAAATGGGAATGGTCACCAGGGGCACCAGCGCCGTTCGCACCGAGCCCATCATGACCACCACGACCAGGCCCACGAGCATGATGGTTTCCGCCAGGGTCGTGAATATCTCGGCAAGCGCATCGCGCATGTAAACCGTGATGTCCTCGCCGATCTCGAGTTGGAGGCCTGCCGGCATGTCGGCGTTGATCTCGTCGATGGCCACGTACAGCGCATCGGCGATGTCGATTTCGTTGGCCCCCGGAAGCGGGTAGACACCCAGCCACACGGTGTTGTCGTGGTTCATCCGCCCGAGCACCGTGCCTTCTTCCTCGCCGAGCTCGATGCGGGCAACGTCGCGCATCCGGATCAGCGAACCCTCGGACTCGCGGATTACCATGCGTTCGAACTCTTCCGCCCGGGTCAGCGAAGTGTTCACCAGCAGGTCGACGCGCTGGTTGGCGTTCTCGGTCTGCCCGATCGTGGCGATGATGTTGTTGCGCGTAAGCGCCGCCTCGACGTCCTGGGTGCTGACGTTGAACATCGCCATGCGCTCCGGGTCGAGCCAGATGCGCATGGCGGGCAGGCGGCCGCCGCCCATCCAGATCTGGAGCACTCCGGGAACCGCCGCCAGTTGCGGAGACACCTCCCGGCGCAGGTAGTCGGTCACCTCGGCGCGGCTCATGCGCTCGTTGAGCCGAACGCCCAGGTACCAGCCCGCAAAGGGCCGGTCGGCGCGCTCCACTTCCACCGCCGGATCCTCCGCCCCGGGCGGCAACTCGAAACGAATCTGGCCGAGCCGGGTGGAAAGTTCGGCCAGGGCATCGGCGCTGTCTTCGTTGAGCTTGAGATAGACCGTCACCACGCTTCTGCCCGCGCGGGTTTCAGACTCGGTGAAGTCGACGCCGGGAATGGTGGCGGCGACCCGCTCGATGGGATCGGTGATGAACCCCTGTACGACTTCGGCGGAAGCGCCGATGTAGGGTGTGGTCACCACCAGGGAGGCGCTCTCGATGGAGGGATACTGCTGCACCGGCATGTCGATGGCCACCCGCACGCCGATCAGGGCAAGGCTCAGGCACAGCGCCGCCGCCAGTACCGGGCGGCGCACGAACAGGTCCGTGAAGCGCGGCTCGGCGGCGCCCTGGCCGAGATCAGGAGCCGCCATGGCGCCCGCCGTTTCCGCCCGAAGACTCGGATAGCCTCCCCCTATCGCGTTCGCCGCCATGCAGCGCCGCACTGTCCGAGGCGCGTACCCGCCGGCCCGTTGCGCTCACGAGTACCCCGTCGCGCAGCTTGAACGCGCCTTCGGCGGCCACGCGCTCACCCGGCCGCAGGCCCGAGGCGATCACGATCAGCTCGCCGCGCCGCGGCCCAAGGGAAACGTCCCGGCGAACCGCCCGTTCGGCAGCCCGGGCGCCCTCTTCCGCCGGGCGCAACACGAAGAGCTTGGCGCCGAAGGCATCCCGGCGCACGGCCGTGGCCGGCACCAGGGTGGCGGTCTGCGGCGACCCAAGGGGCGCCTGCACGGTCACGATGGCGCCCGGCTGCTGACCCAGGGCTTCCCTGTCCGCCAGGCTCCGGTAGCGCACGTTGCGTGATCGTTCGTTGACGAAGCTGTCTCTTGCAATGACCTGGGCCTGCACCGGGTTGCTGTCGCCGCCGTGGGGAAAGATGTCCACGAACTCGCCTTCGACCAGGG
>JAPOON010000411.1 GCA_026713405.1 Gammaproteobacteria bacterium | reverse complement strand
CGATCTCCAGGCACGAAACGCTCGATCAAGCAGAGGTGGTCGAGTTGTTCGAGGTTGTAGGACCCGAGCATGAAGGCGTATTGCCAGGCGATCTGGTGGAGCTCCGTGCTTCCTTCGAGGACTTCAGGACCGTCCGTTGGCAAATTGCGCGGTCGGAGCAACTGTTTGGCCAACTCGAGGACCACTCCTTGCCTGATGGCGAGGTGAAGCGGCTTGGCAGGTTGATTGATGCGAACGGGGAATTGGCAGAGCGCGTTCGAACGGAATTGGTTCCCGGCCTCCAGAGGTTTCGTCAACGCCAGGCAGTGGCCAAGGCAGCCATAGAGGTCGCAGAACGTATGGAAAAGCGGCTGTGGGAGAGCGTGTCAGACATGTCCGCCCTGCATCGCCGGGCTATCGACAACGATGTCCCGATTCAGTTTTCGCATGACCAATACGCAAATTGGCTGGACTTGAACGTTGATGGCGGCCAGGGAGAAATGAGGCCGGAACGACATGACTGACCCCATGGCTGGATTCGACCGGGTCGATCCCCAATGACGTGTTTGCGTTTCAGTCTCTGTCGGTTCGGATTGAACTCAATTGACCGCGGTACCTGTTGCGAATCCACCGGACGAAGCGTTGCAGGCTGCCCGTACTCGCGAAGAACATGAGTTGCGCGCCGACGATCAGGGCAATGAAAAGCGGGATGTAGCCGTAGCCCGCGTTGCCCACCTCGAAGTAGAAGACGGAGTTGTAGATTTTGCCGTTTGCGAGGTTCTCCGCCACCACCACCCCGATGTAGCCGCCGGGGTCGTCGAAGGTGTGGCTGACCGTCACCCAGCCGGTGGGTTCGGCGGCAAGCGGGCGGTGGAAGACCGTCTGCGCATCCAGGTCCGGAATGGACATCACATCATCCCGGTTGGCGAAGATGCCGAAGCCCTGCTCGTCCCTGACGATGCGGAATTCGACGGGCATCTCCTTCATCATTTCGTGCAGGTATTCCACGACGAACAGCGCCCTGCCGGTGTCGGGCACCTGTTCGCAGAATTCTTCGGATCCCCGGGTGTCGGGCAGGTACAACGTGAAGTGAGCCTTCAGGAAGCCCATCTCCATCAGGCAGAGGTCTTCCTCGGCCACCACACCGCCGTGGCTGAATGACGGTTGGCTCCATAGCAATGCCAGGGCGAGGGCGACGCCGTTGAACGAGGCTTGCCCCAGGGCTCGCGCCCGGCATGGAAACGATCGACGTATCTCCGCCACGGAACTAGGCCGCATGGGTGCCCGCCTGCAGCCAGGCATAGGCGAGTATCCAGAGGGTCAACGCGCCGGCAATCCACTGTCCGCTCGTGCCCAGCCGCCTGATGTCGTAGGCCGCGGCGAGTACGCCGCCCACGGCGCCCGCGGCGAAACCCAGGAAATGCGCCATGATGTCCGTGCGCACGCCGCCCACGCCGGTATAGACCAGCAGCGCGATCGCGGCGAACAGCGGCGCGAAACTCTGCCGCCAGTTGCGGCCGCGCAGGTAGCCGCGCCGCCACACGAAGGTGCCGGTCAGGCCCAGGACAGCGAAGGTGGCGGTGGAAGCGCCCAGGG
>JAPOON010000410.1 GCA_026713405.1 Gammaproteobacteria bacterium | reverse complement strand
GGAGGCATCCCACACCAGCGTCAGGCGCGTATTCAGCGATTCATCGCCATACCACTTGTCCGCCCCCGTGATGGGCACGTTGACCAGGTCGTTTTCCGCGGAGTAGTTCTCGAACAACTGGTCATTTTTCGTGAAGCCGAGCGCCAGACGGGCGCCCAGGGTATCGGAGAGGGGGCCGGAGACGATGAATTCACCGAAGTAGCCCTGGTACTCGAACTCGGCCCCACCGCTGACTTCCATTTCAAATTCCTGGCCCGGATCGTTCGTGGTGATGGAAATCACGCCGGCGGTGGCCGATTTGCCGAAGTAGAGCGACTGTGGGCCTTTCAGCACCTCGAGCTGCCCCATGTCCATATAGGCGTTGTGGATGAACCGGCCCCGGTTCACGACCACGCCATCGAGATTGATGGCGACGGAATGGTCGAAGGCGGCCGATATCGAGCTGGAGCCGATGCCCCTGAGCCGCAGGCTCGAGCCGTTACCCGAGCCGCCGTGGGCGACAACCATGTTGGGCACCATCTTGGCGGCATCCACCAGGGTACTGATGTTGTAGCGGTCAAGGTCCTGCTCGGTCAGCGCCGCGATGGTGACCGGTACATCCTGCAGGGTTTCCTGCTGCTGACGGGCGGTAACGATGATCTCCTCGATGTGGCCGCTTTGCTGCGCGAACACCGGCATGAAGCCTCCCGCAAAAAACACGCCTGCAAGCAGTCCCTGGATTGCATACTGCAGTTTCATGATTCTCTCCTGAATGATTACGTGCCCGACACCCGAGCGGGTGGGGTACACGAAGCGGCGCATTCTCGGGAAATCTAGAACGTATGTCAATGAAATCAGTAGGGGAAACCCGTTTCTTCGTCGACGCCCGGGCTGGGCGACCCCGCGCTCGCTGGCACGCCGTCCGGCCGAGGCTCCGGCCTCGGCGCCCGATGCGCTTTCCAATTCAGGTTACTGTCATCTAAGCTTGCTTTCGGCCTGCGGAGAACTGCCGGGACCGCGGAAGAATCCATGACAACAACCGTTGCCCGCCTGGGAAGTTTGCTCCTTTCCGGGGTGCTGCTGCCCTGGACTCCGTCATTTGCAGGTGCGGAAGGCCCCGAGGGCTGGACGATCGAGGAGGTCATCGTCACCGCCCGCCGGCAGGAAGAGACGCTCCAGGACGTGCCGGTCACCGTCGCCGCCCTCACCGAGCAGGATCTCGACCGCTACAACATCACCACGCTGCCGGAAGCATCCAAACTGGTGCCCAACTTCCTGGTCTTTCACGGCACCGGCGGCAGCGGCTCGAACCTGGTGTTGCGCGGCATCGGCTCGAGTTCCATCAGCGCCGCCTTCGATCAGTCGCTGGCCATCAATGTGGACGGGGTGGTGGTCAACGTCGGCCGCTTCATCCACAACGCCTACATGGACATGAGCCAGTTCGAACTGCTGAAAGGCCCGCAGAGCCTCTATTTCGGCAAAAGCGCCACGGCCGGGGTGATGTCCGTCACCACCAACGACCCCGGCGACGAGGCGGAACTGGAGGCCATGGCCGCCTACGAGATCGAGCACGATCAGCGCTATCTGGAAATGATTCTCTCGGGGCCGGTCAGCGACACCATCGGCGCCCGTCTCGCGGTTGGGCACAGCAAGGCCAACAAGCTGTTCGAGAACCTGGCTCCGGGCGTGCACAACCGCTATCGCGGCGAACAGGCCCTGAACGGGCGGCTGACACTTGTCTGGCAGCCGTATGAGCGGTTTCGCACCCGGGTGAAATACTCCTATTCCGAGTACAAGAACGACGGCGCGAACGGCCGCATCGAGGAGATCTGCCCGGAGAACGCCGTGCAGCCCACCGTGTTTCCAGACCCGTCCTTTGCCCTCGCGGTGCTACAGGGCGTGGACGACTGCAAGCTGAACGGCAACACCTCCAATGCCGACCTCCACCCTGACCTGCGGGCCGGCATGCCCTACGGGGCGGACAACGGCATACCCTTCCTGGACCAGGACACCCACTTTCTCTCGGCGAAGATCGACTGGCAATTCACCGAGTTCATGTCCATCACTTCCGTTACCGGCTACGCCGACCTGGAGCACATCGAGCTGGATTCCTACGACTTCAGCGCCGGCGTCTTCGGCGCGGTGCACCGCAACGTCTACCGGGCCATCTCCCAGGAGTTCCAGTTCGCCAGCGAATTCGACGGCCCGCTGAATTTCATGGCCGGCCTGCACTACCAGGACGCCCACCAGGTGTTCAGCGCCTACCAGGCCGCATTCAATCTGGGCATCCTGGTCGGCCCCGACCGGGAAACGGGTCGGGCCTACGACTACAACAAGAATCACTACCTCGATACCGAGGCCTTTTCCGGCTTCCTCGCCGGCTATTGGGACATCACCCACACCCTGGAACTGACCGCCGGCTTCCGTTACACCCACGAGCAGAAGGACGGCTACATCACGGTGCCGTACCTCCATCGGGTTTCCGCCTTCTTCGGGTTCGGTACGCCACCGCTCATCGAAGGGCTGGAATTCGAGGACGACAACGTCTCACCCGAAGTGGCCCTGAGCTGGCATGTCACGCCGGACATCACCCTGTACGCCTCCTACAAGGAGGGATTCAAGTCCGGCGGCGTGGACAACGGCGCCCTGCCGACCCGCACACTGGACCCGGACAGGAACCCCGACTTCCCGGACTTCCTGATCTACGACTCCGAAAAAGCGAGCGGCTTCGAGGCCGGCATGAAGGCAAGCCTCCTCAACGGTGGGATGCGATTCAACGCAAGCCTGTTCCAGTATGTCTACGACGACCTGCAGGTGCAGCTCTTCAACTCCCAGACCATCCAGATCCAGACGTTCAACGCCTCCGAACTCACCACCGAAGGCGCGGAATTCGACCTGCTGTGGGCCACCCGCATCACCGGGCTGTCGTTCCGCGCGGCGCTTGCGATCACAGATACCCGTTACACCGAGGAATTCATCAATTCCACCGGCCAGGACCTCAAGGGCCGCACCAGCAGCCTCAGCGCGGAAGTGGCCGGATTCGCCGGCTTCAGCTACGACTGGGCCATGTCCGGCTACTGGCGCGCGAATTTCTCCTGGGACGCCCGCTACAACAGCGGCTATCCGATCACGGCAACGCTTGACCCCTACACCCAGGACGCCTTCTGGCTCGTGTACACGGCGCTCAGGCTCTACTCCAGCGACAATCGCTACGAACTGTCGCTGATCGGCCGCAACGTCACCGACAAGATCTACGCCATGGGCGCCGGAGCACGCACGGGCGCCTGCGCCAATGCCCGGCCAGCGCCCCCCGGCTCGTTCAGCGTGGTCAGTTGCAATCCCGACCCGCACAACCCGGCCAACAGCCAGGACCAGATCACGACCACCTCGCTGGGCAGCCAATGGACATTACAGTTGCGGGTGCGGCTGTAACTCGAAACGCGGGAATTCGCAGCGGCGCGCTAAAGCGCGGGGAACATCAATGCTCGGTAGTGGGACGAGAGCGGGTGTGAGGTGCGGGCCTCCAGCACCTTTAAGGGTCGCGACCGGTCGGGCGCAGCCCGAGCCGAAGCACCGCTTCGGCAGGTGGCGACGCCCCGCAACTCGTTGCG
>JAPOON010000409.1 GCA_026713405.1 Gammaproteobacteria bacterium | reverse complement strand
CTCGGTGAGCCGGTGCTGTCGTTCGCGGTCATGCCCGACGACCGGACCCGGCTGCACCGGCGCATCGCCGACCGGTTCGACGCGATGCTCCGGGCCGGCTTTGCGGACGAAGTGCGCGGGCTCCTCCAGCGCGGCGATCTGCATCCGGGGTTGCCGTCCATGCGGGCGGTGGGCTACCGCCAGATGTGGCATCACCTCGACGGAAAGCTCGACGCGGACGAAATGCGCGACAGGGCCATCGCGGCGACCCGGCAACTCGCCAAGAAGCAGTTCACCTGGTTGCGGAAATGGCCCGAGCTGACCCCGCTCGACTGGCAGGATCCGATGGATGCTGCCAGGCGGGTGCTCGCCCGCGCCGACTGACGCGCTTTTCGGCGTTTTTCCGGGCGGTTCGGGCCGATGTCGCCTTGCAATGGCAAGGCGGTGTGCCCATAGTTCCAAAAACAGGAACCCCCGGGAATTCCGGCAGTCAAAGGGGGCGCCATAACGGGTGAAAAACACCCGACGACACGAAAATCAACAGCCGGTGGAACTTGGTGGCCCCTGCGCTGGTGTGGCCATCGGAATTAAAGCCGATTAGGCAAGGAGAATCCAAATGTCAAAAGGGCATTCCCTACAAGACCCTTATCTGAACACACTCAGAAAGGAACGCATTCCCGTTTCAATCTACCTGGTAAACGGCATCAAGCTTCAGGGGCAGATCGAGTCGTTCGATCAGTTCGTGCTGCTGCTGCGCAACAGCGTCAGCCAGATGGTGTACAAGCACGCGATCTCCACCGTGGTGCCCTCGCGTAACGTGAGGCTGGCGCCCGTGAGCGATCGGGAAGCCCAACCGACGGGTTGAGGCAGCGGGAATCGGGCTTGTTTTTCGATCGTTTCGCGCCCGGGCGCCACGCCGTACTCCTGAATGTCGAGTTTCGGGGCGCTGAGCGCTTCGATGCGGGCGAGTTCCGCGAACTGACGAGGTCCGCGGGGATCGATGTCGCCCTGGACATGGTCGCCAGGCGTCGGGACAGGCACCCGAGGCTGCTGGTGGGCGAAGGCAAGGCAAACGAAGTGCACGCGGCGGTGGACGGCCACGCAGCGGACCTCGTCCTGGTCAACGAGGACCTCACACCGGGCCAGCAGCGCAATCTCGAAGGGGTGGTGGGCTGTCGCGTGATGACGCGCACGGAACTGATCCTCAACATCTTCGCCGAGCGCGCCCGCACCTTCGAGGGCAAGCTGCAGGTGGAACTCGCCCAGCTCGACCACGCGCGTACGCGCCTGGTACGCGGCTGGACGCACCTTGACCGTCAGAAAGGCGGCATTGGGCTGCGCGGCGCGGGGGAGACTCAGATCGAGCTGGACAAGCGCATGCTTACCGACCGGATCAGGAAGGTGCGGTCGAGGCTCGAACAGGTGGCGGCCCGTCGCGAGCAGGGCCGGCGGCGGCGCGGCCGGTCCGGAGCGGCCAGCGTTTCCCTGGTCGGCTACACGAATGCCGGGAAATCGACGCTGTTCAATGCGTTGACCGCGGCGCAGGCGGTGGCGGAAGACCGCTTGTTCGCGACGCTGGACCCCACCATGCGCAAGCTCGATGTTCCGGGAACGGGGCAAGTGGTACTGGCCGATACGGTCGGCTTCGTCAGCCGCCTGCCGCATACGCTGATCGATGCTTTCAAGGCCACCCTGGAGGAGGTGATCAACGCGGACCTCCTGGTGCACGTGGTCGATGCAAGCGCGCAGGATGCGCAATGGCGCCAGTGCGAAGTTGAACGCGTGCTTGCGGAGATCGGCGCCGAGGCGGTTCCATTGGTTACGGCATTGAACAAATCCGATCTCATTGGCGCTTCTCATCTTCCGTCCGGGTCGTCGAGAGGCGCAATGAACCAGGCCGTACACGTCAGCGCGAAGACCGGAGAGGGGCTCGAAAGGCTCGTCGAGACAATCGGCGCGGCCCTCGGGGGGCAGGCGCCGGTTTCCCTGGCGTTACCCGTATCGGCGGGCCGGACGCGTGCCTGGCTGTATGCAAGGGGCGCCGTCGTCGGGGAGGAGGTCACCGAAGATGGCGGTACCCTGTTGAAGGTTCGCGCAGACCCGCGGGTCCGTGCGCATCTCGACCGCATGTTGCTGGAGGAAAGCACCGCCTCCGAGCCGGAGGAGTCCGGATCGGGCTGATTTTTCCGGCGCGCTCGGCACCGGCTCGAAAACACCGCGAGTTGGTCCAATGCGCCCGGCATTGCGGGATTTCGCGGCCGAACCAAGCTAGAATCTCCCCCCTTTCTCCAAACGACGGAGTACCACATGGCCTGGAATGAGCCGGGCGGCGGCCGTGACCCCTGGGGCAACAGCGGTGACCAGGGTCCGCCGGATCTAGATGAGGCGTTCAAGAAGCTTCAGGCGCAGTTTGCCGGGATTTTCGGCCGGCGTCGTGGCGGCGGTCGGGAGAAAGGCGGCGGCGGGGGCTTCAGCACCAGCCTGTTCAGCCTGGGTCTGGTGGTGCTGGCCATCGTCTACGGACTGTGGGGCCTCTACCAGATAGACCAGGGCGAACGTGGCGTGGTGTTCCGCTTCGGGGCGGTGCAGCAGAGTTTCGTGATGCCGGGGCTGCACTGGAACCCGCCGATCATCGACCGGGTCGAGAAGGTCAACGTCACCCAGGTGCGGTCCAAGAGCCACCAGGCGCTCATGCTCACGGAGGACGAGAACATCGTCGATGTCAGCATGACCGTGCAGTACGTCGTGGACGATCCGGTCTCGTTCCTCGTCAGGGTGCGCAATCCGGAAGTCAGCCTCGACCATGCCACCGAGAGCGCCCTGCGCCATGTGGTGGGCGGCTCTGTCATGGACCAGGTCATCACCGACGGCCGGGCGGCCATCGCCATCGAGGTGCAGGAGCGCCTGCAGTCCTATCTCAACCGCTACGAGACCGGCATTCTGGTGAGCAAGGTGAACATCGACGAGAGCGCCCCGCCGAACCAGGTGCGGGATGCCTTCAACGATGTGCAGAAAGCCAAGGAAGACGAGCAGCGGGTCATCAACGAGGCGAACGCCTTCGCCGAGAGCATCATCCCCACCGCCCGGGGTGAGGCGCAGAAGCTCATCGAGGAAGCCAGTGCCTACCGTGACCAGGTGGTGGCGCGCGCCCAGGGCGAGGCACAGCGTTTCGAGAAACTGCTCGCGGAGTACACCATTGCCAAGCGGGTGACCCGCGACCGGCTCTACATCGATGCGATCGAGTCGGTGCTGTCCAACAGTTCGAAGATCATGGTCGATGTGGAAGGGGGCAACAACCTGATGTACCTGCCACTCGACCGGTTCGCCCAGGGGGCTTCAGTCGCAGGCGGCACGGCCGGGCAGGAAACGGTCCGGTCGCTGGCGGATGCCGTGATGCGCGAGATCAACGACCGCATTGCCGGCGGCCGCATCAACCGCGACGCCAGGTAAGGAACAGGGAGCAACTGATGAATCTTCGCAATTTCGTTCTCGTCGTCATCGGTGTGGTGGCGGTGCTGTTGCTGCTGCAGAGCGTCTACATCGTCCAGGAAACGGAACGGGCCATTCTGCTCCGCTTCGGCGCGGTCAGCCGGGCGGACGTATCCCCCGGCCTGCACTTCAAGCTGCCCATCGCCGAGGACGTGAAAAAGTTCGACGCGCGCGTACTCACCCTCGATTCCAGCCCGGAAACTTATTACACGCTGGAGAAGAAGCCGCTCATCGTCGACTCTTTCGCCAAGTGGCGGATCATCGATGTGCAGAACTACTACACCGCGAGTTCGGGCGACGAAAGCCGCGCCAACCGGGTGCTGCAGGAGCGCGTCAACGAGGGCCTGCGCAACGCCATGAGCCGCCGCGACATGCACGAAGTCATCTCCGGAGAGCGGGATCAACTCATGCAGGAGTTGACCGCCGACCTCAATCGCGTGATGAAGGAAGCGGTCGGCGTCGAGGTGATCGATGTGCGGGTCAAGCGCATCGACCTCCCCACGGAAGTCTCCACGTCGGTCTATGACCGCATGAATTCCGAACGCGAGATCGAAGCCCGCCAGTACCGGGCGCAGGGCCAGGAACTCGCGCTCGGCATCCGTGCCGACGCGGAACGGCAAACCGTCGTCATCGAGGCGGAAGCCTACCGCGAGGCGGAACTGATCCGGGGCGACGGCGATGCCCTGTCCACGTCGATCTATGCGAATGCGTTCAACAAGGATCCGGAGTTCTACGAATTCACGCGCAGCATGAACGCCTACGCCAACGTGTTCGACGACAAGAGCGACATGCTGGTGCTCGATCCGAACAGCGAGTTCTTCAAGTACCTGAAGGACGATGAGGGGTAGCCTGACGGTTATCCATCCGGCCGTCTCGCCATGAAAACGTCATTGGGATGTTCGCTCGGTCGCGCGGGCGAAGCGCTGCCGCCGCGCGCCCGATTTTCGAGAGTGGCGCAGCCGGCTGCAGGCTCGCACTGTGCGGCGCCAGCCCGCGCCGGGCAGGCGCGCCGATCCGGCAATTCGGTCAGGAAGTAGACACAGCCATGGGCCGCAATGTCGTCATCATGGGCACCCAGTGGGGAGACGAGGGCAAGGGCAAGGTCGTCGACCTCCTCACGGAACAGGCCGCAGCCGTGGTGCGTACCCAGGGTGGCCACAATGCCGGTCATACGCTGGTCATCGACGGCCACAAGACAGTGCTGCACCTCATTCCGTCCGGCATTCTTCGGCCCGGTGTCCAGTGCTGCATCGGCAACGGCGTGGTGCTCGAGCCGAACGCGCTGCTCGAAGAGGCGGCCAGGCTGGAAGCGAACGGCATACCGGTCAAGGAGCGCCTGCGCATCAGCCCGGCTTGCCAGCTCATCCTGCCGTATCACATGAAACTCGACATCGCCCGGGAGCAGGCGCGCGGCAGCGGCAAGATCGGCACGACCCTGCGCGGCATCGGGCCGGCCTACGAGGACAAGGCGGCCCGGCGGGGGCTTCGACTGGGCGACCTTTACTACTGGCAGGAGTTCGCCGCCAAGCTGGGCGAGGTCATGGAGTACCAGAACTTCATGCTGGAGAAGTACTACGCCGTGGCGCCGGTCGATTTCAACGAAACACTCGACCGATGCGCGGAGGTGGCGGAGGAGATCCGGCCCATGGTGACCGACGTGGTGGCGTTGCTGCATCGATTGCGGGAAGCGGGCGAGAATATCCTGTTCGAGGGCGCTCAGGGCGCACTGCTCGACATCGACCTGGGCACCTATCCCTTCGTCACCTCGTCGAATACCACGGCGGGGAGCACGGCGATCGGCAGCGGCTTCGGCCCGGTCTATCTCGACTATGTGCTGGGGATCACCAAGGCGTACGCCACCCGCGTGGGCTCCGGCCCCTTTCCCACGGAACTCTTTGACGATACCGGCGAACGGCTCGCCGAGCGGGGCCGGGAGTTCGGCGCGACAACCGGCCGGCCGCGCCGCTGCGGCTGTTTCGATGCGGTGGCGCTCAGGCAGGCGGTGCGCATCAACAGCATCTCGGGCCTT